>NZ_JBXEJO010000008.1:0-155342 GCF_056837965.1 Bradyrhizobium ferriligni | reverse complement strand
CAATATGACCGTGCCGGCGCCTGGCTGCGCCGGCAGCATGCCAGCGGCCGCTTGATCGGCGCGTTCTGCAGCGGCGTGCTGCTGCTCGCCAATGCCGGCCTGCTCGACGGCCGCCGCGCCACCATCACCTGGTGGCTGCAGAGTGAGCTTCGCCGCCGCCATCCCAAGGTCGATCTCGCCGGCGATGCCGTGATCACGCAGGCCGATCGCCTGGTCTGCGCCGCCGGCCCGATGTCGTGGGTCGATCTGTTGCTGCGGCTGATCGAGCTTGTCGAAGGCGCGGAGGTCGCAAAGGTTTGCGCCGACTATGCGGTGATCGACACCGCGCAGCGCACCCAGGCGATCTTCATGCCGCTCGGCTACATGCTCGGCCAGGATCCGCTGCTGATCAAGGCGGACATGCTGGTACGCCGCACCGGCAAGACCCCGATCACGGTGCGCGGCCTCGCACACGCGCTCGACCTCAGCGAACGCACGCTGAACCGCCGCTTCCGCGAACTGACCCACGAGCCGCCGCAGGCCTTCATCATGCGCCGCCGCGTCGAGCACGCCCGCACGCTGCTGGAGACCACGGCGCAGCCGATCAAGGCGATCGCCCGCGCCACCGGCTATGAGGACGAGAGCAGCTTTCGAAAGGCTTTCCGCAAGCTCACGCTGACATCGCCGCAGGCCTATCGCGCGCAGCGATCGATGCGCGCGGCCTGATCCCAGAAAGCCCGGAAGACTACGGTCAGCAACGCTGACGAACCTGATGACGTGATGCGAACCGCACACAAGGTTGTGTTTCCGGGATCGACAACGCCTGGGCTCGGGTGTTCACTGCCGGCAAGGGCCCGAAAGCGGCTTCCGATAAAACACGCATTCATTTTTCCGCATGGGGAGAAACGAGATGTCTTTCGTCGCTCGACGAATGGCGGCGCTTTCGACCGCCATCACCATTCTCGCTGTCTGTGCTGGCAGCGCATTTGCCCAGAAGAAATACGACACCGGCGCAACCGATACTGAAATCAAGATCGGCAACATCATGCCCTATAGCGGGCCGGCATCGGCCTATGGCACCAGCGGACGGGCCCAGGCGGCCTATTTCCGCAAGATCAACGCCGAGGGCGGCATCAACGGCCGCAAGATCAACTTCATCTCCTACGACGACAGCTACAGTCCGCCGAAGACGGTCGAGCAGGCGCGCAAGCTGGTCGAAGGCGACGAGGTCCTGCTGATCTTCGCCTCTCTCGGCACGGCATCCAACGGCGCGATTCAGAAATACATGAACGTGAAGAAAGTACCGCAGCTGTTCATTCAAACCGGTGCCACCAAGTGGAACGATCCGCAGAACTTCCCGTGGACCATGGGCTGGCAGCCCAGCTATCAGAGCGAGGGACGGATCTACGCCAAGCACATATTGAAGGAAAAGCCGAACGGCAGGATCGCGGTCCTCTACCAGAACGACGATTATGGAAAGGACTATCTCAAGGGCCTGAAGGACGGCCTCGGCGACAAGGCGGCGTCGATGATCGTCATCGAGGATGCCTATGAGGTGGCCGAGCCGACCATCGACACGCACATCGTCAAGATGAAATCGATGAATGCCGATGTATTCGTCGACATAGCCACACCGAAATTCGCGGCGCAGGCCATCAAGAAGACGGCGGAGATCGGCTGGAAACCTCTGCACATCCTCAACTCGGTCGGTTCCTCGCTCGGTGCCGTGATCCAGCCTGCCGGCTTCGAGAACGCACAAGGCATCATCTCGGTAGCCTACCTGATGGATCCGCTCGATCCGCAATGGAAGGACGACCCCGGCATGAAGGCGTTCGACGAATATCTCTCCAAATATTTCCCCGAAGGCAATCGGGCCGACAGCCTGATTATGACAGGGTACAATGCCGCCCAGACGCTGGTTCAGGTGTTGAAGCAGTGCGGCGACGATCTCACGCGCGCCAACGTGATGAAACAGGCCGCCAGCCTGAAGGCCTTCCGGACCACCAACCTGCTTCCCGGCATCACGATGAACACCAGCCCGATCGATTTCGCGCCGATCAAGCAGATGCAGCTCAGACGACTCAAGGGCGAGCGATGGGAGCTGTTCGGGCCGATGCTCAGCGCGGAAGTGGGAGGTTAGCGCGATCTGTAGGATGGGTAGAGCACAGCGAAACCCATCACCTCGCCCTTGCACAGGCGATGGGTTTCGCTTCGCTCTACCCATTCTACGGGGGACCGAACTACACCCGGAACAGTTTCGCGTACTTCGCCTTGATCTCCTCGGACTGCACCTGCACCTGGGCAGGATCGGCCTTGAGCATTTTCAGTTTGTCGAGCGGCACGTGCCCGGCCTTCTCCTTCACCTTGGCGTGGAACGAGCGGTGCGCGAATTCGTCGGCCAGCATCTGCTGGGTCTCGGCGCTGAAGAAATAGCTCTGGAACAGCCGCGCGGCATTCGGGTTCGGCGCGTTCTTGAAGATGCCGCTGGGGACGATGATCAGTGGCGCGCCTTCGGTTGGATAGACCACCTCGACCGGCTTGCCCTGATCCTTGGCCAGCACGAGGTTATAGTCGTTGCCGTCGGCCATCACCGCGCGCTCGCCGAGCAGGATCTTTTTCGGTGGATCGGCCGCCGACTGCACCTGCATCACCCGCTGCTGCGAAAGCTTCTCCAGATACGGCCAGCCGAGATCGCGCGCCAGCACGAAGGTCGCGGTCATGATCGCGCCGGAATAGCTCGGGTGGCCCTTGACGATCTTGCCGCGCCACTTGGGATCGAGCAAATCGGCGTAGCTCTTCGGCGCCTCCTCGCGCTTCACCTGCTCGGTGTTGTAGCCGATCACCTCGAACCAGGCGCAGGATGTCGCCGAGGTGCCGTCGGGATCGATCTGGTCGGCCGGAAAATGCCTGGCGACGTCTTCCGGGACATAGGCCGCGAGCCAGTCGTTCTTCTTCCAGTCGAGGTAATGCGCGGGATCGGTGGAATTGGCGACGTCGACGGCATTGATGCCGCTGCCCTGCTCCTGCGCGATGCGCTGGAAAATGCGCTCCGCGCCGGAGCGCTCGACGCGGACGCTGATCCCGGGATATCTCTGCTCGAAGTCACGCGCGAGACGCTCGGCCGTGTTCAGTTCCAGCGCGCTGTAGAACGAGATCTTGCCTTCCTTCTTCGCTGCTGCGATCAGCTCCGGCGTCACCGCTTCCGCCGGCGGCGGCGCCGCGCGCAGCGGCTCCGCGAATACCATGCCGGCGGCGGTGGCCGCCGTCGCCTTGAGCCAGTCGCGCCTCGACCATTTGCGGTCCTGCATTCCATACTCCCTGAAATCGGGCCGTTGACCGGCCGCGCCTTGTCGCGGGAGCTTAGCGCGTAGGTTGGGTCGAGCGAAGCGAAACCCAGCGGCCGCATCAAGGATGACGGATTTCGTGCAGTTTATCATCGGGCCGTGCGTTGCGGACCCGGTGGCATCCAGGCCACGCCGCGGTCTACGTCTTCCCCGGCGGATTCTCGCGCAGGAAGCGCTCGAGATCGGGCTGTACCGAGTAAGGCTGTGGAACCGGATCGCCCTGAAAGTCGACCTGAAGATCAAGGCAGCGCCGCAGCATCCGCGCCAGCTCGCCGCGCCGATAGGGCTTGGTGAGCAGCGGAATGCCGTGGCCGCCGCGCCCCTGTTGTGCGGGCAGCACGCCGTCGCTGTAGCCCGAGGTGAACAGCACCCGCAGTGCCGGGCGCCCCGCCATCAGTGTCTCCGCCAATTGCCGGCCGTTCATGCTGCCGGGCATCACGATATCGGTGAACAGAAGGTCGAACGCGGTGCCGCGTTTGACGATTTCGAGCGCGGCGTCCGCGTTCGCCGCGACAAGCACGTGGTAGCCGAGGCTTTCGAGCTGGCTCGTGACATAGTCCCGGATCGTAGGGTCGTCCTCGACGCACAGGATCGTCTCGTCGCCGCCCCTGACGGGCAGATCGTCCTCCTCCGTCGCGCGCTGTGCGGTGCCGTCGGCCTTCGGCAGATAGATCCTGAAGATGGTGCCGCGCCCCTGCTCGCTCTTGACCTCGATGCCGCCGCCGCTTTGCTTGACGAAGCCGAACACCATGCTGAGCCCGAGCCCGGCGCCCTGCCCGACCTCCTTGGTGGAAAAGAAGGGATCGAAGATCTTCTCCAGATGCGTCGGCGAAATGCCGGTGCCGGTATCGGTCACCTCGATCACGAGATGATCGCCGGCGCGCTCGACGCCGCACGCCACGGCGTCGGGAATCCCGAGCTGGATGTTGCGGGTCGCAAAGCTCAACGTGCCGCCGTCAGGCATGGCATCGCGCGCATTGATGGCGAGATTGACCAGCGCGGCACCAAGCTGGCTGCGGTCGACGAAGGCGAGCCAGGCGTTGCGGCCGAGCTCCGTCCTGATCTCGGTCTGCGAGCCCAACGTCTGCGACAGCAGCCGGACCACCTCGCCGATCAGGTCGTTGACGTCGGTCTCGGCGGGCTGCAGCGGTTGCTTGCGCGCGAATGCCAGGAGGCTCGAGGTGAGCTGCGCGCCGCGATCGGCGGCATCGCTGATCAGCTTGGCGATCGCGGCAAGTTGCGGGTTGTCCTTGACGCCGTCGGCGAGGATCTCGATCGTGCCGGTGATCACGGTCAGCATGTTGTTGAAGTCGTGCGCGATGCCGCCAGTCAGCCGCCCCAGCGATTCCGACTTCTGCGCCTGGATCAACTGCTCCTCGGCGATCCGGCGCTGGCTGACGTCCCTGACAAAGGAATTGATGATCCAGCCATCGCCGCGGCGCAGCGCGTTGAGCGACACCTCGACATAGAACCGGTGACCGTCGCGGTGCAGGCACGCCGTTTCATAGCGCATGCCCATGCCGCCGGCTGCGGTTTCCTGCAGGAAGCGGATGATCCGCTGCCGGTGCGCAAGGCGCAGCTCCTCCGGAAACACCAGTTCGACCACCCGATAACCGACCGCCTCGGACCGCGTCCAGCCGGTCAGCGCCTCGGCCTGCGGGCTCCAGTCGAGAATGAAGCCGTCCTGGTCGGTCTGGACGAAGGCGTCGAGCGCGGTCCTGACGATGGCCTGCGCCATCTGCTCGCTCTCGACCAGCGCCTGGTGTGCCCGCCGCTGCGCGGTGACGTCGTGCAGCACGGCGACCGCACCCCGCAGATTGCCGGTATCGTCGCGCAGCGGCCGCGCGTTAACGACAAGACAGACGGCCGGTTGCGGCGGTTGCGGTTTGACGATCAGCTCGAAATCGTCGACGTCATCGCCGCGCAGCGCACGCGCCATCGGCGTGTCCGGGATCGGCATCACGGTGGCGCCGTCGGCATAATAGTTCTGGAAGGTGCGAACGCCGGTCAGGGTATCAAAACCGGGTTCGACACTGTACAGCCGCCGCGCCGCGGCGTTGACGATCACGATCATCCCGTGCTCGTCGGCGACCACCACCGGATCGCGGATGCTCTCGACGGTCTTCTCCAGCAGGTGCTGCCTGCTGCCCAATTGGGCCGACAATTCGGCAAGCGTCGCCGCGAGCTGAGCGGTCTCGCCGTCATCGCTTGAGCCGAGCGAGACCTGCTGGCCTCGCGACAGCGCCTCCGCGGCCCGCACCAGTTGGGCGGGCGTCCTGGACAGCGATCTCGCAATCACCTCAGCCGTCATCAATACCACCGCAACCGCGCCACCCGCGAGCAGAATGCCCGGACAGGTCACGCCATGGATGAAGCCCAGCGCGAGCAGGAGCGCGGCGACGGGAAACATCATCCCCATCGCCAGACGGCCCGACAAATTCATCCCGACCAACCCCTCGTGTCGGCTGCACCGAAAATGGAAAAGGAAAAGCAGTATTCGGAAAGGGTCGTCGGCGCCGGAGCAAATATCCCTGTTGCTTAGCCGAGTCCGGCGCTGCAATCCGCCACTTTCGTATCCGTATTAGTACGGAGAAAGACCGATTCCGGCGCGCGCTCGATACCGGAAGAACAGCTGCGACCTGTCGACCAGCGGGACTTTCTCGCCAGCAGCGCAACTCAACATACCGAGAATGCGCGTGAGGGCCCCGGGGTACATGTCTGGCGCCACAGTCGGGCACCGGCCGAAGGCGCCTTGCAGGATGCCGACATGGTCGCTTGCCGAACATGGAACGCTCCGCATCCCCGCGTTTCAGGGTCCAGCCCGCCCTCTCCGGCGCTTGGTGACGCTCTCAACGCCGACCAACGATACCTCGACGCAATTTGCCTCAGCTCCGAGAGGCATCCGATGTTCGCGCTCGATAGCGTGAGGCGGCCGAACAGCACCCCGGTCCACGAGCTCGAGCGCTCCATGGCAAGCGGTGTTCCCGATTGCGGACGAACGATATCTCGGTCAAAATCGCCAGGACAGTTCAGGAAGGGTGAGCTGATAAAAGAAAGACGATGTGACGTACAGGCCGCATCCTCATCCCTGGGAAGCTTAAGCTGCAAATACCCATCCGGGTCCCGTTGAATGTTAGCGCGCCGAGGAGCGGATCTGCTCTCAAGGCGGGTGACCTTGCATTTGATACGGAGCACACAATGCATTCCATGCTGGATGACAGGGGCGCGGAAGGGCGGCTCGCGAGCTTGGAAGAGCAGCTTTCGAACCTCGCGCGCGAAGCGGGAGTCACTCCTTCCGACCCGCCGACCACCATGAAGGCGTTTCGCGCGCCGCTAGCAACGATTCATCGATTGGCGGATTGGCGCCACCTGGCTCTTGTCGGTACGGTGTTGGCAGCATGCATTGGTGGCGCTGTTTGGTGGTGGTCGTCACCCGTTGATAAGGCGATGGTGGCCCCCTCCGGGCACTCCTCACCTCCTGCGCAAACCCCACCGAAAGACGCCGCGCCGAAAGACGTTGCGCCGACTGCCGCCGCGCTTTCTTCCGACTTGGCGCAGCAGCTTCAACCGATGGCGCGCGATCTCGCTGCCTTAAGGCAAGCGGTCGAACAGCTTGAGGTGAGGCAGGACCAATTGGTCCGCGACCACAAAAACGTCGTAAGCCAACTCGAGGCGAGCCAAGCAGAAATGGCGCGCAGCAAAGATATCATCGACCAGATCAAGGCGACCCAGAATCAGCTGGCGCGCGAAAGCGAGACGGTCACCGAGCGGCTCAACGCAAGCCAGGAACAGCTGGCCGGTGTCATCGCCAACGCCGCCGAGCCAAAGGTGAGCCCCGAACAGCCAACGGTAACCCCGGAAATACCACTGCCGCGCCCGCGGCCGTCGGCCAATGTTGCCCAAACGCGCAAGCCGGCGCCACCCCCGGCGCGGCCGCACGCCACCGCCAAACCGCAACCGTCGGCATGGCCATGGTCAGTGCGCTAATGCCATAACGTGCTGCTTCCTGCGCGCCATCGACGCGGCGACGGCCCCTACCTGCATTTGCGATCAATGAAGCAACACGAAGAGGCCGCTGGCGCTGGTCAGCGGCCTCCTGAACCTGATCTCAAATGAACGTCTTGGTGGTAAAATCTTTGCCTCAGGTCCGCCATTATTAGACTGGGAATTCGCAGCACAGTGAAGTCCCAACAGGTGCGATGCTCAACGGAACTCTTGCGACGTTGCGGGGACAACACACTTTGCGTTCGTGACGCCCTGATTTGGGGACGATCTACTCGCCTGCCGCTCGGCTCGCGCGGATTGGCCAAGGAACGCCCCGCGTCTCTCATGGCTTCCCAAACCGGCGAGACTGGGCTTGTTTGTCACCGTCTTCACAGACGACGCCACACATTCGGTGTCGTCCCTGCCTAGTGCGCAATTGCGCACGGGAGCAGGGACCCATAACCACCGATGGCCATTGTTGAGCAGTGCTGCAATGACGAGTCCCGTTCACAACAACCGCCGCGGAGTATGGGTCCCTGCTTTCGCAGGGACGACAGGGCATTTTCCGGAGACGACGTCGTGATTAGACGCGCAGGGACGACAGCGCGCTTTTTGAAGACGACGTCGCGACTAGACGCGCAGGGACGATGGCGGTGAAGCCGTCCTACGCCGCCCGCCGCCGCTCACGCAGCGCGTCGCCGAAGGCCTCGAACAGGGCGCGGTTGATCGGATTGCGCTGCGGATCGTATTCGGCGTGCCACTGCACACCCAGCGCAAAACCCGGCGCATCGGCGATGCGGATCGCCTCGATGGTGCCGTCCTCGGCGATGCCCTCGATCACGACGCGCTTGCCGGGCTCGAGGATGCCCTGGCCATGCAGCGAATTGACCCGAATGGTCTCCCGGCCGAGGATTCTTGCGAACGCGCCGCCCGGCGTCAGTGCGACGTCGTGACGGTCGGCGAACACAACGGTCGGGTCAGGATGGATTTCGCCGTTCTCCAGCCGCGGCATCCGGTGGTTCATGCGGCCCGGAATCTCACGGATCTCCGGATGCAGCGAGCCGCCGAAGGCGACGTTCATCTCCTGCAGGCCGCGGCAGATGCCGAAGATCGGCACGCCGCGCGCGACGCACGCTTCCGACAGCGCCAGCGCGACGTCGTCGCGATGGATGTCGTAAGGCTCGTGCGCGGCACACGGTTCGGTGTTGAAGCGCGTCGGATGAACATTGGCGCGGGCTCCGGTCAGCACCACGCCGTCAACCACGTCGAGCAAGGCGCCGACCTCGGTGATTTCGGGGCTGCCCGCGAACATCAGCGGCACCGCGCCCGACACCTCGGCAACCGCGCGAAGGTTGCGCTCCCCGACCATCTGGACTGTGAAACGATTTTCGATGCGATGGGCGTTTCCGATCACGCCGACCACGGGCCGTCTCATTATTGAAGTCTCGCGCAATGATTCTTCTAAGTTTGCGACGTTGCGGAGACGATCATGCCTTCGAGTTCCCGCCGGATCAACTGTCTATATCTGCACAGGGGGCCTTGCAGTCCTGCACAGATTCGCGCCCCTCGGGACCCAGAGCCGGCCAGATGCCCACCAATCGCGCCCGGCGCCGCGGCGCGTCAGCGGCAAACCGGCACGCTCACGCCAGCTTGATCCCGGCGGGGTTTTCGCCAAAGACTGCTTCGGACCGTCGCGAAGGGGGAATCACCCGTGACAGACTCGGCTGACAATCGCCTGCAGGCCCGCAACGACTTGGCATGGGCGATCGCCGTCGGCGGCATCGGCGTGGTGCTGTTCGCAGCCCTGCTGACCTTCGCCTGGCATTTCGCCGCGACCCTGTTCCTGCTGTTCGCGGGCATGCTGCTCGGGGTCGCCCTCAATGCCATGACCACCCTGCTCGGCCGGCTGACCAAGCTGCCCCACGCGTTGCGGCTCGCGATCGTCTGCCTGGCGATGGCCGGGCTGCTGTCCGGCATCGTGTTCCTTGGCGGCACCACGATCGCGCAGCAGGCCACGGTGCTGAGCAACACGATCAAATCACAGCTCGGCAGCGTCAAGGACTTCCTCGAGCAGCACGGGGTCGACACCAGCTATCTCGATTTCACCAATGCCGCCGGCGAGGCGAAGGGCGAAGGCAGCGCCCTGACGACAACGACGACGACACCCGCGCCGTCCCAGTCCCACGGCATCCCCGGCGCCGGCGCGCTGGCCTCCAGCGGCGGCGCCATCATCAGCCAGACGCTGAAGGTGCTGCTCGGCACCGTCAGCGTCGTCGGCAACTTCTTCATCGTGCTGTTTCTCGGGCTCGCCTTTGCGGCTCAGCCAAGCATCTACCGCGCCGGACTGTTGTTCATCGCGCCGGCGAAGTACCGCGCGCAGGCGACCGTCATCGTCGACCGCATCGGCGAGACGCTGGAGCGCTGGCTGATCGCTCAGATCATCACGATGACGGCGGTGTTCCTCGTCACTTGGATCGGGCTTGCCATCATCGGCATTCCGAGCTCGTTCATCCTCGGCATCCAGGCCGGCCTGCTCGCCTTCATTCCGACGGTCGGCGCGATCCTCGGCGGGCTGATCGTGGTGCTGGCGAGCCTGGCGACCGGGTGGATCGCGGCGCTGTCGGCCTTCATCCTGTTCCTCGGCGTCCACGCGCTGGAAAGCTACGTGTTGACGCCGATCATCCAGCGCCAGGCGCTCGACATCCCGCCGGCCACGCTGTTCGCGTTCCAGATCCTGCTCGGCGTCGTGTTCGGCATCTGGGGGCTGGCGCTGGCGCTGCCGCTGATGGCGATCGCCAAGGTGATGATCGACCACTTCAAGACGGAGGATGCGGCCCGGGCCGCGTGACCGTACGTCAGGAGAGCAGCAGCACCGTTCCCGCGACCATCAGCATCACGCCGGCCAGCATCACCACCGGCCAGCGACTCTTCGGCGGCTGGTATCGCTCCTGGGCGCGCCGTTCGGCGATCAGCGCGGTCTCGTATTCATTGGAGTCCGAGAACAGGCAGGCGAAACCGCTGCGCGCCGAAACCGCGTCGGCTTCGAGCGACATCAGGGCTGACTGCGGATTACGGGTGCGGATCGACTCCATGCCCGAAAGCATGGGATTGAATGGTTAACCGCTCGTTACCGCGCTCATGCCCGGACGCTCGCCGGCTTTTGTCGCGCCGAAGCCGGCAGGCCCGCGGTCTTGCGCCGCCAGTTCTCCAGCGAGAGCGGCAATTCCTCCGCCGCCTCGACGCGGTTGCGGCCGCCGCGCTTGGCCTGGTAGAGCGCGGTGTCGGCCGAGGCCAACAGCACCTCGAGCTCGGTCCCGGCGGGGCCGCCGGCGACGCCGATGCTGACCGTGGTGTCGACCGCGCCTTCCTCGCAGGTGATGTTGCTGTTCTCGAAGGCTTCGCGCACGCGCTCGGCGACCAGCACACCCTCCTCCAGCGAGCACGGCAGCAGCGCCGCGAATTCCTCGCCGCCGATCCGGCCCGACAGATCGCTGATCCTGAGACTGTTGACCACGACAGCGGAGAACAGCTTCAGGATCTCGTCACCGGCGGGATGGCCGAAGCGGTCGTTGATCGACTTGAAGTGATCGATGTCGAAGATCATCACGGTGACCGGCCGGCCGGCAATGGACTCGCGCTCGATCACCCGGGCGCAGGCCTCGGTGAAGCCGCGGCGGTTGAGCATGCCGCTCAGGGGATCGATCGACGCAGCCGTCTTGTGCACGGCCACCGCGCGGTCCGACACCATCATGAAGATCACGAACACCGTGCCGATCGCGTACAGCACGAGTTCGATCGAAAACAGCGTGACCCAAAAGCTGGAGACGAAATTCTGGCCGTTCAATCGCAGCAGGTCGCCGACCAGGATCGGCAGCATCAGGACGCAACCGTGCGCGACCGGGATGACGATCGCAAGCCAGCGCCGCTGCATCGCGCGGCGGCGCTCGCTCCACAGTTCGGAGGCGGTCAGCGCGGCGTAGATCGCGACGATCCCGGCGCCGATCGTCAGGCGCATCGCGGGATCCTCAACCGTCGTCACCGCCCCGATCCATGCGATCGGGCCGAGCACGAGACCCAGCAGGTTGGCCTTGCGGCCGTGGAAAATGCGCGCGGCATTCCAGACCAGGCCGCAGGCGGCAAAGCCGATCGCATTAAGGCCTAGCAGAACCATCGGATCGAGCGTCGAACTGCCGACCGTCCAGACCGCGACCGAGGCCGCGCCGAGCAGATAGGCGGTGCCCCACCATTTCAGCGCGGAAATGTTCTCCTGCCTGCCGAACAACCACAGCATGGCGCCGAGCATGCCCGCGACCATGGTGGCGAACAAATAAAGTGTCGATGGATCGAACGACATAAACTCACCCCAGCCCGGTGTGATGCAACGTTCGCAGGCGCAAATAAATACGGTGATGCAGCGCCACTGCGAGCCCGCAAGCTAGAAGGTGCGAGTTCCAATTTCGTTTGCACGCACACGCAAGTTTTCATGAAAAACTGCGCTAATTCGCGCCGAAGCACGGCCGGTCGGACGCAGCAAAAAGGGCGCCTCGCGGCGCCCTCTGCAACTCGATGCTTGCGGCAATTGCCGCGAATTTTAGAACTCGAATTAGCGCTTCGAGAACTGGAAGGACTTGCGGGCCTTCGCCTTGCCGTACTTCTTGCGCTCGACCGAGCGGCTGTCGCGGGTCAGGAAGCCGCCCTTCTTGAGGACGCCGCGCAGCTCGGGCTCGAAGTTGGTCAGCGCCTTCGAGATGCCGTGCCGAACAGCACCGGCCTGGCCGGAGAGACCGCCGCCGGCGACGGTGCAGATCACGTCGTACTGGCCGTTACGGGCCGCAGCGACCAGCGGCTGCTGGATCATCATACGCAGCACCGGGCGGGCGAAGTAGACTTCGAACTCGCGGGTGTTGACCGAGATCTTGCCGGAGCCGGGCTTGACCCAGACGCGGGCGACCGCGTCCTTGCGCTTGCCGGTGGCGTAAGCGCGGTTGTACTTGTCGACCTTCTTGACGTATTTCGGCGCGTCGGGCGCGGCCGGCTTGACCTGCGAGAGCTGGTCGAGGGACTGCAACGTATCGGACATTATGCGGCCCTCGTGTTCTTGCGATTCAGGGAAGCGATATCGACCTTCTCGGGGCTCTGCGCTTCATGCGGATGATCGGCACCCGGATAGACGCGCAGATTGCCCATCTGCATGCGGCCGAGCGGACCGCGCGGGATCATGCGCTCGATCGCCTTCTCGACGACGCGCTCGGGGAAGCGACCCTCGAGGATCTGCTTCGCGGTGCGCTCCTTGATGCCACCGATGAAGCCGGTGTGCTTGTAGTAGGTCTTCTGGTCGCGCTTGCGACCGGTCAGCACCACATGCGCGGCGTTGACGATGATGACGTTGTCGCCGCAATCGACGTGCGGCGTGTAGGTGGGCAGGTGTTTGCCGCGCAGGCGCATCGCGACGAGCGTGGCGAGACGACCGACGACCAGACCCTTGGCGTCGATCACGACCCACTTCTTCGTCACTTCGGCGGGCTTGGCCGAGAACGTGCTCATGTGTGAAATCCGTGAAAAGGAAATCGGCGCCGTATGCGCCGAACTGGGCGGCTTTCTAGAGAAGCCGCGATCGCGCGTCAACGCCCACGCGATCAAATTACACCAGCGAAAACAATGGCTTGTAAATATGGTGCAATAATACCGCAGAAAAGCCTATTGATTCGGAATGGAATAGGTCGCCGTGACATGGGCAATGGGATCGGGAGACGAGCCGGACAGCAGGTTGACCTCGCCGACCGCGAGCCGCTTGCCGAGCTTGAGCAGCCTCGCCACCGCGAGCACGTCCTGCCCCGGCTGGCCCTTGCGCAGGAAGTTGATGTTGAGGTTGGTGGTCACGGCAAGGCCAACCGGCCCGATTGCCGACAGCAGCACCACGTACATCGCGAAATCCGCCAGGCCCATCAGGGTCGGCCCGGACACCGTACCGCCCGGCCGCAGCATGCGCTCGCTGAAACGCTGGCGCAGCAGGGCCGTCTCGCCGTCGGCGCTTTCGATCCGGACATCGTCGTGGACGAACGCCTGCGGGAATTCCCTCCGCAGGAACTCCTCCACGTCAGCCACGCTCATTTTCGCAGTCGCCATGCCGTCCCTGCCCTCGCTTCAGCCTGCCTGTTACATTAAGTTGTCACAGAGACCAAAGTGGAATTTCACCATGTCCGCCCAAGCCGCCCGCGCCGAAGCGCCGCAACACCAGCCGATCCTGCTGCGCGAGACCGTCGGCAGTATCGCGCTACTGACGCTCAATCGCCCCGGAGCGCGCAACAGCCTCTCCGAGGGCCTGATCGCCGAGCTGCACGCCGACCTGAACGATGTCGGCGGCGACAAGCGCATCCGCGCCGTCGTGCTCGCCGCCAACGGCCCGGCGTTCTGTGCCGGCCACGACCTCAAGGAGCTTACCGCGCGCCGCAGCGACGCCGACCGCGGCCGCGCCTATTTCGCGCAAATCATGAACGCCTGCAGCGCGATGATGCAGGCCATCGTGCGCCTGCCGAAGCCGGTAGTCGCATCCGTCCAGGGCATCGCCACCGCGGCCGGCTGCCAGCTCGTCGCAAGCTGCGACCTCGCGGTCGCCTCCGAGGCGGCGGCGTTCGCGACGCCGGGCGTCGACATCGGACTATTCTGCTCGACGCCGATGGTGGCGCTGTCGCGCAACGTGCCGCGCAAACAGGCGATGGAGATGCTGCTGACCGGAGAGCCGGTCTCGGCGGCAACGGCGCAGAGCATCGGCCTCGTCAACCGCGTGGTATCCGCGGGCACCGAACGCGACGCCGCGATCGCGCTGGCCGAGAAGGTCGCGCTGAAATCGGCCTACACCGTCAAGCTCGGCAAGGAAGCGTTCTATCGCCAGGCCGAGATGAACCTCGCTGACGCCTATCGCTTCGCCGCCGAGGTGATGACCGAAAACATGATGGCGCGCGACGCCGAAGAAGGCATCGGCGCCTTCATCGAGAAGCGCGATCCGAAGTGGCAAGACAAGTAAGATCGAAATGAATCACGACGCCTACGACGACAATTACATCCGCAGCATCCTGAACAACGTCAAGACGATCGCGATGGTCGGCGCCTCGCCGGTCAATGTGCGGCCGAGCTATTTCGCCTTCAAATATCTGGCGCAGCGCGGCTACGACATGATCCCGGTCAACCCCGGCCACGTCGGCAAGGCGCTGATGGGCAAGCCGTTCGTCGCCTCGCTTGCGGACATCGATCGGCCGATCGACATGATCGACATCTTCCGCAATTCGAGCCACATCATGCCCGTGGTCGAGGAGGCGCTGAAATTGTCGACGCCGCCGAAGGTGATCTGGATGCAGCTTGGCGCGCGCGACGACGCCGCGGCCGAGAAGGCGGAAGCCGCGGGCCTCAAGGTGGTGATGAACCGCTGCCCGAAGATCGAGTATGGCCGGCTGTCGTCGGAGATCTCTTGGATGGGCGTCAACTCGCGCACGCTGAGTTCCAAGCGTGCGCCGATCCCGACGCAGGGCATGCGGCTGTCGCTCAATCGCACGAGCTTCGGCGGCGGACAGACCGCGGCATCCGACCGCGCGGCAAAGAACAAGACCGAGACGACCTGACATCGCTGCGGAATAATCGCTGCGATCATCCGGTATAGCGCGGGATGCCCCTCCAAAAGCTGGCGATGTGCCCAACTCGCTTGACGGCGGGCGCAGCCGCCATCAGCATGCCGCGCGTTTCGACCAGGCCACAACAGGATACTAAAGAATGACCGATCGCCTTCCGGGATTTTCCACCCTCGCCGTGCACGCCGGCGCGCAGCCTGATCCCACCACCGGCGCGCGGGCGACGCCGATCTACCAGACCACGTCATTCGTCTTCAACGACGCCGACCATGCGGCCTCGCTGTTCGGCCTGCAGGCTTTCGGCAACATCTATACCCGCATCGGCAACCCGACCAATGCCGTGCTCGAGGAACGTGTCGCAGCCCTCGAAGGCGGCACCGCGGCGCTCGCCGTCGCTTCCGGTCACGCGGCACAGGTCGTCGTGCTGCAGCAGCTGTTGAAGCCCGGCGATGAGATCATCGCGGCACGCAAGCTCTATGGCGGCTCGATCAACCAGTTCACCCACGCCTTCAAGGCGTTTGGCTGGAATGTGGCCTGGGCCGACCCCGATGAGATCGAAAGCTTCGAGCGCGCGGTGACGCCGCACACCAAGGCGATCTTCATCGAGTCGATCGCCAACCCGGCCGGCAGCATCACCGATATCGAGGCGATCGCGGCCGTTGCGCGCAAGGCCGGCGTGCCGCTGATCGTCGACAACACGCTGGCCTCGCCCTATCTGATCAAGCCGATCGATCACGGCGCCGACATCGTCGTGCACTCCCTGACCAAGTTCCTCGGCGGTCACGGCAATTCGCTCGGCGGCATCATCGTCGATGCCGGCACCTTCGACTGGTCGAAGGACAACAAATATCCGATGCTGAGCGAGCCGCGCCCGGAATATCACGGCATCCGGATCCAGGAGACCTTTGGCAACTTCGCCTTCGCGATCGCGTGCCGCGTGCTCGGTCTGCGCGACCTTGGCCCGGCGCTGTCGCCGTTCAACGCCTTCATGATCCTGACCGGCATCGAGACGCTGCCGCTGCGCATGCAGAAGCACTGCGACAACGCCAAGGCGGTGGCGGAATTCCTCTCCACCCACCCCGCGGTCTCAGCGGTGAATTATGCCGGCCTGCCCGGCGACAGGTACAACGCCTTGCAGCGCAAATACGCGCCGAAAGGCGCCGGCGCGGTGTTCACCTTCAGCCTGAAGGGCGGCTATGACGCGGGCGTCAATCTGGTGTCGAACCTGCAGCTGTTCTCGCATCTCGCCAATGTCGGCGACACACGCTCGCTGGTGATCCATCCGGCCTCCACCACCCACAGCCAGCTCGACGACGCCGCCAAGGTGAGGTCGGGCGCGGCGCCCGAGGTGGTGCGGCTTTCGATCGGCATCGAGGATAAGGAGGACCTGATCGCCGACCTCGACCAGGCCCTGCGCGCCTGATCCCGCAATTGTTCCGGAGCGGTGCGCCGCATCGCTCCGGAAGCTTGCCCAAGGCGACGGACATCCCGTTAACGCTTAATACCGACGGGCCTCTCGTTAACGTTCAATCCGGCTTAAAGTGGCAGTGATAGGCTCCGGATGATTCGGGAGACCATTGATGCTGCGCTGGACATTGCCGCTCGCGATCGCATTGTTTGCGATCCCGCCTGCTGACGCCGCCGACGGCCCGGCCGTCGCCAAGAGCGCGACCGTCAAGGCCGCGCGCCAGCTGCCGGCGGGCCTACCGCACCGGCATTACGCCTACCGCACCACCATCACATCGCCGACCTATGTGCGGCGCGGACGCCAGCTCGTGGTCGTCGAGCAGCCCGTGGTGATCCCGCTCAATTCCGAGCCGTACATCCCGTTCGTGCCCGGCGAACCGCTGCTGCCGGGATCGTCGTCGCTGCCCGGCTATTACGGCAACTGGCACTCCTACAACTATTTCGGCCCGTACTACGGCGGCGCCTATGTGACCTATTGGGACCGCCTGCCCTACGCCTGCGGCGTCTACGGCTACTGCTAGCGCGGAACGATCGGGTGGCCAGATCGCCGCAGAAATCCAGCGCACCGGCTTCGGGGAACGCGGTGACCGCCGATCTCGTCGCGGTGCTGGTCGCCGTCACCGAGGGCACGCCCAAGATCATGACCATCGCCGGCGGCTCCGCGCTGCCGAGCGGCCCGTTCGAGTTCACCCATCGCTCGCTGCAGACCGCGCTGCGGGCCTGGGTCGAAGCGCAGACCGGCCACCCGCTCGGCTATGTCGAGCAGCTCTACACCTTTGCCGACCGCGGCCGCTCCGGCGACACCAAGGCGCCGCACAGCGTCTCGATCAGCTATCTCGGCCTGACCCGCGAGGATCGTGTCGGCGAAGGCTTCGAGGCGCACTGGTCCGGCTGGTACGACTACTTCCCCTGGGAGGATCATCGCGCCGGCGCGCCGGCCTTCCTGGCGAAGACGATCGCGCCGAAGCTGAAAACGTGGGCGAAGGCGGCGCCGTCACCGACGCTGCAGCGCGAGCGCTGGCAGCGCTGCGCCATCACCTTCGGCCTCGACGATCGCGACTGGAACGAGGAGCTGGTGCTGCAGCGCTATGAGCTGCTCTACGAGGCCGCGTTGATCCCGGAAGCCGGGCGCGCGCAT
The DNA here is from genome assembly GCF_056837965.1 of Bradyrhizobium ferriligni. Lineage (NCBI taxonomy): Bacteria > Pseudomonadati > Pseudomonadota > Alphaproteobacteria > Hyphomicrobiales > Nitrobacteraceae > Bradyrhizobium > Bradyrhizobium ferriligni. The sequence goes on along the minus strand of NZ_JBXEJO010000008.1, from coordinate 137,808 downwards.
GGCCGCGAGGCGCCGGTCGTGCCGGGCAAGCCGATGACGGCGGATCACCGCCGCATTCTCGCGACCGGGATCGCGCGGCTGCGCGCCAAGATCAAATACCGTCCGGTGGTATTCGAGCTGATGCCAGCCGAGTTCACCCTGCTGCAACTGCAACGCAGTGTTGAGGCGCTCGCAGGCCGGCTGGTCCACAAACAGAACTTCCGCCGACTGATCGAGCAGCAGGAACTCGTTGAAGAAGCTGGCGCAATGGCCGCCGATACCGTCGGCCGGCCGGCCAAGCTATTCCGCTTCCGCCATGCCGTGCTGGCCGAGCGGGCCGTCGCCGGCACCAAGCTCCCGCTTTCGCGCACTTGACACGCCTTATGCTCAGGATAAGTATAAGCCATCTTATGCTCACGGAGAGTATAAATGGTTGCACTGGATACCGATCTGCTCACCCGCACCGCGCCGCTCTATGAGCGCGTCAAGCGCGTCATCCCGCCGTTCGAATGGGCCACATTCGCCGAGGACGTCGATGCGATCCTCGCGCTGAAACGCCGCCGCAATGCGGTGGTGCTGGCGCACAATTACCAGACGCCGGAGATCTTCCACGGCGTCGCCGATATCGTCGGCGACAGCCTGTTGCTCGCGCGCGAAGCAACCAAGGTCGATGCCGATGTCATCGTGCTCGCGGGCGTGCATTTCATGGCCGAGACCGCGAAGCTGCTCAATCCGGCCAAGACCGTGCTGATCCCCGACCTCAAGGCCGGCTGCTCGCTGGCGGATTCCATCACGGCGCAGGACGTGCGGCTGATGCGCGCGCGCTACCCGGACGCCCCGGTCGTTGCCTATGTCAACACCTCGACCGCGGTGAAGGCCGAGTCCGACATCTGCTGCACGTCAGGCAATGCGGTGAAGGTGGTTGAATCGCTCGGCGCCGAGCGCGTCATCATGCTCCCTGATGAATATCTTGCGCAGAACATCGCCAAGCAAACCAGCAAGAAGATCATCGCCTGGAAGGGCCACTGCGAGGTGCACGAGCTGTTCACCGCCGACGACGTGCGTCAGCTGCGCGAGGATCATCCCGATATCACCATCCTGGCGCATCCGGAATGCCCGCCCGAGGTGGTCGCCGAAGCGGACTTCGCCGGGTCGACGGCTGCGATGCAGTCGTTCGTCGAGAGCAAACGTCCGCCGCGTGTCGTGCTGCTGACGGAATGCTCGATGAGCGACAACATCGCAGCACGAAACCCCGATGTCGACTTCGTCCGCCCCTGCAATCTCTGTCCGCACATGAAGCGGATCACGCTGAAGAACATCCGTCACGCGCTGGAGACCAACCAGCACGAGGTCACCATCGACCCTGCGATCGCCGATCGCGCGCGCAAGAGCGTCGAAAGGATGCTGGCGATATGAGCACCGATATCTCCGATCTCAACGGCCGCCCGGTGATCATCGGCGGCGGCGCCGCCGGGCTGATGACCGCGCTTCAGCTCGCGCCCGAGCCGGTCGTCCTGCTGTCGAAATCGCCGCTCGGCGCGGAAGCTTCCAGCATGTGGGCACAGGGCGGCCTTGCCGCACCGGTCGGCGCCGATGACAGCCCTGCCCTGCATCTCGCCGATACGCTCGCGGCCGGCGCCGGCCTTTGCGACGCGGCCGCCGCGAGCCGGATTGTCCACGCCGCGCCCGCCGCCGTCGAACAGCTGGCGAGGCTCGGCGTCGCCTTCGACCGGCACGCCGACGGCAGCTGGCGCCTCGGGCTCGAGGCCGCACATCGCCGCAACCGCATCGTGCACGCCACCGGCGACGGCACCGGTCGCGAGATCATGCGCGCGCTGATCGCGGCGGTCCGCCAGACGCCGTCGATCACGCTGCTGGAAGGCGTCGAGGCGCGCCGGCTGATCGTCGAGGACAATGCGGTGAGGGGCGTGCTTGCAGCCAGCGCAAGTGGCGCGCTGACGATCGCGAGCAACCGCGTGGTGATCGCGACCGGCGGCATCGGCGGGCTGTTCGCCGACAGCACCAATCCCGGCGGTTGTTTCGGCCAGGGGCTCGCGCTTGCCGCACATGCCGGCGCGAAACTGTCGGACATCGAGTTCGTCCAGTTTCATCCGACCGCGTTCGACGGGCCGTCGCGCCCGATGCCGCTGTTGACCGAGGCGATCCGCGGCGATGGGGCGGTCTTGATCGACGAGACCGGCCAGCGCTTCATGGCCGATCAGCCCGGCGCCGAGCTTGCGCCACGCGACATCGTCGCGCGCGCCGTGTGGCGCCACCGCGCCGCGGGGCATCGCACCTTCCTCGACGCGCGCCAACATCCGGGCGCGGAGTTTGCGCAGCGCTATCCCGTGATCAGCGCGTTCTGCAAGATGGCCGGCATCGATCCCGCCCATGATCCGATCCCGATCCGGCCGGCGGTTCACTACCACATGGGCGGCATCGCGGTTGACGGTTTTGGCCGCAGCACGGTGCAGGGCTTGTGGGCCTGCGGCGAGGCCGCGCGCACCGGGTTGCACGGCGCAAACCGGCTCGCCAGCAACTCGCTGATGGAAGCGATCGTCTGCGCGCGCTGGGTCGCCGAGAGCATCGAGAGCGTGAGCGCAGGCCCGCGCGCCATGCTGCGCGACGACGCGGTGCCACAGGCTTCCGATCCCTCCGCCGTGCGACAGGTCCTCACCCAGGGGCTCGGCGTCCTGCGCGACCGCGACGGGATCGCCCGCGCGATCCGCAGCCTCTATCCACTCGCAGGCGGCCACAGTGCCGCATCCGACGCCGCATTGATCGGATTGATGGTCGCGGTTGCCGCAATCAGGCGTGAGGAAACCTGCGGCGGCCACTTCCGCAGCGATTTCCCGCACACCGCTGCGTCGGCCGTTCCGTCGTCCCTTACCCGCGCCGATGCACTCGCCGCCGCGCGCGACATCGTCGAATCCACGCCATTTGCCAGGAGTGCCCTGTCATGACCCTCAATCCCCTCTTGCCCCTGATCTATGAGCCGATCGTGCAGACTGCGCTGCGCGAGGATCTCGGCCGCGCCGGCGATATCACCGCAGACGCCATCGTGCCGTCCGCCCAGCAGGCGCGGCTGGTGATGCGGGCGCGGCAGCCCGGCGTGATTGCCGGGCTCGACGTCGCGCGGTCGGCCTTCCAGACGGTGTCGCCGGCCATCACACTGCGCGCCGAGCGGCCCGACGGCAGCGCGGTCGAACCCGACCAGGTCATCGCGATCATCGACGGCCCGGCCCGCAGCCTGCTCACCGCCGAACGAACCGCACTCAACTTCCTCTGCCATCTGAGCGGCGTCGCCACCGCAACCGCCACGTTGGTCAAGGCCGTGGCCGGCACCCGCGCGCAGATCGTCTGCACCCGCAAGACCACGCCGGGACTGCGTGCGCTGGAGAAATATGCGGTGCGCGCCGGCGGCGGCGGCAATCATCGCTTCGGCCTCGACGATGCCGTGCTGATCAAGGACAACCACATCGCGCTCGCCGGCGGCATCCGCACCGCGATCGAGCGCGCCAAGGCCAATGCCGGCCATCTCGTCAAGATCGAGGTCGAGGTCGACACGCTGTCGCAGCTTGAGGAGGCGCTGGCGCTCGGCGTCGACGCTGTCCTGCTCGACAACATGACGACCGAGCAGCTCAGCCAGGCGGTGGACATGGCGCGCGGCAAGGCGCTCACCGAAGCCTCCGGCCGCATCACCGCGGCGACGGCCGCAGCGATTGCCGGAACTGGCGTCGACCTGATCTCGGTCGGCTGGGTGACCCATAGCTCGGCCGCGCTTGATATCGGGCTCGACTATCTGTCCTGATCGATCAAAGAGGTTGATGGATCAACCGGGTTGATGGATCAACCGGGTTGATGGATCAACCGAGCTGGCCGACCGGAACGAGGGTCGGCTGGTCCCGTTCGGTCCGGCGCGCCGCGAAGCGCTCGGCCTGCAGCACCGCGAGCGTCAGCACGACGATGGCGGCGGCCTGGTGCGTCAGCGCCAGATCGATCGGCACCTGATGCAGCAGCGTCAGGATGCCGAGCGTCGCCTGCAACGTGATCGCCGCCACCAGCCACCAGGCGCCCGCGATCACCGCGCTGCCGGCGCGCGCGCGCATGGCATCGATCGCATGCGCGATCGCCAGCACGAACAGCAGATAGGCGGTCATGCGATGTTCGAACTGCACGGTCAGCGTGTTGTCGAACAGATTGCGCCACCACGGCGTCTCGAACCAGAGACGGTCAGCCGACGGAATGAAGCCGCCGTCGATGTCGGGCCAGGTATTATAAACCCTGCCCGCGCGCAGCCCCGCGACCAGCGCGCCGAAATAGAGCTGCACGAAGGTCAGCACGAGCAGCACCGCGCTCGTGATCTTCAGCCTGAGCGGCGCGATCACGGAAGGACGGTCCGTCAGGCGCCGCAGCGTCCAGACGATCGCCGCGAAGATCAAGAGCGCCAGCACCAGATGCGTCGCCAGCCGATACTGCGACACCTCGACGCGTTCCGAGAGGCCGGACGCGACCATCCACCAGCCGACGCCGCCCTGCAGCGCGCCGAGGCCGAAAATCACCCAGAGCCGCCGTCCGAGCTCGCCGCTCACCGCGCCGCGCCACAGGAAATACAGGAACGGCAGCAGATAGGCCGCGCCGATCACCCGGCCGAGCAGCCGGTGGCTCCACTCCCACCAGAAAATCGTCTTGAAGTCCGCGAGCGTCATCCCGGCGTTGAGCTCGCGATATTGCGGGATCCTCTTGTAGCCCTCGAAGGCCTGGGTCCACTGCGCCTCGGTCAGCGGCGGCAGCGTGCCGGTCACCGGCTTCCATTCGACGATCGACAGGCCGGACTCGGTCAGCCGCGTGGCGCCGCCGACCAAGACCATCAGCGCGATCAGGGCAGCGACCGCGACGAGCCATACCCTGACGGCGCGGAGCTGCGATGTCTTTGCGGAAATACCGGCCATTTCGCCCTGACTTGATTGGATTTTCGGGCCCCTTATAGTCCGCCGCGCCCGCAGCGCAAGATCACGAGTTACCCATATCAGCCATGGCCATACGCACCCGCAAATTGCTCGGAACCATTTTCCTGCTCATCTTGGTGGTGGTGTGGTCGCTGCTCGGCATGACGGTCGCGCAGACGCCGTGGCTCGCCAATTCCGGATTGTTGCAAGCGATCTTCTACGTCGTCGCAGGCCTCGGCTGGGTGCTGCCGGCGATGCCGATCGTCGCCTGGATGTCGCGGCCCGATCGCGCCTAAATAACGCTCTGGTTGCGCGCACTCCGTGTCGGCCGCACCGGCGCGAACATCACGCCCGACAGCAGCACCCGCATCATCCGCAGCGAGCGCACCCGGCCGTCCCACGCGATCCGCGGCAGCGCGTAAAGATTTGTGCGGCCCTGCGCCTCGACAACCCCGGAGATGGTCGACACCGCGCTGGCAAAGCCGGCCTCCTCGGCCATCACGACATGCGGGCGGCCGAACGCTTCGCGGTCCCCGAAGGGGAATGCGAAATGCCCGACCGGCCGCCGCAGCGCGCTCTCAGCCACCGCCTTGCCCATCGCCAGCTCGCGCTGTGCGTCGGCATCCCTGAGACTCGACAGAGCGGAATAGTTCACCGTGGCGCTGCCGAACGTCACGTTCGGATCGGCGGCAAGCTTCGCCAGATCCTGCCAGTCGAGTGACGCATTGCGTGACAATTGGGCCGCGTCGGCCGAATAGCGCGTGGCGAGATCATTGAGCGCGTAGGACAGGTCCAACGGCGGCAGCTTGCGCAGCCAACCGGACAGGAAATCGAACAGCTCGTACTTGTCCGACGGCGTCGAGATCGCAAAGTGCTGCTCCCTGCCGTCGACCATCATGCTGATGCGGCTCTCGCGGGCGATGATATCCTCGAGCGCCAGCCACCACGCGACGCCCACGCCATCCGGGAAGGCCGTCGGCAAATACAGGGTGAAGGGCACGCCGTGCCTGGCGAGCACCGGCCAGGCATGGGTGACGATGTCCTTGCTGGCGCCGTCAAAGGTCAGGCAGGCAAAGCGTCGGCGCTCCGGCAAGGTCACCGCGCGGCGGCAAGCCTCGTCGATCCCGACGATGTCATACTGCCAGCGCTTCAGCGCGCGGATCATGCGATCGAGGAATGCCGGCGTGATCTCCTGGGACTTCAGCGGCTGAAACCGGCCGCGTCGCGCGGGACGAACGCGGACGAAACGCAGGATCACCCCAGCGCCGCCGGTCTCGCGTTTCCGCAGCCTGAACGCGCCACTGAAATACGCGAGCTCCATTCGGGCCCGTCGTAAAATCCCGCTGTCCGGCGCCAAGGTCCCTCTACCCGTCCCTGCCTGGCGGTTCCCGCACGCCGCCGCGGCATTGTTCTTACACTTTGTTGACATTTCCCTGCGAAGGTCGGCCCCAGCCGAGAACTGTAAATTAATACCTAAAAATTTCGAGTTCCGAGATGACCATGGCGGCGGCAATCGAAGGCCAGACGGCCGAGGCACGAGCGTGGCCGAACGCAATCCGCGTCGCCGGCGTCGACATCTTTCATGATCTCACCGCGGCAGAGCCCACCTGGCGCGGCTTCGAGACATCGCAGCACAGCTACACGCCCTATCAGCGGTTCGATTTCCTCGCCGCTTGGCAGCGCCAGGTCGGCGAGCGCGAGGGCCTGCGGCCTTTCATCGTCGTCGCTCATGACAGCGAACGCCGGCCGCTGCTGCTGCTGCCGCTCGCAATCGAGTCCCGCCTCGGCGCGAACTGCGCGAGCTTCATGGGCGGCAAGCATACAACCTTCAACATGGCGCTGTGCGCGAAGGATTTCGCCGCCAACGCAACGGAAGCAGACATCGCGGCTCTGATCGGATCGATCGCCGAACGCTCCCGCGCCGATGCGCTCGTGCTCTGCCAGCAGCCGCTGCGCTGGCAGGACCTGCCGAATCCGCTGGCGCTGCTGCCGCATCAGCCTTCGGTCAACGATTGCCCGGTGCTAGCAATCGAGCCCGGCGCGGCACCGGCGACGCTGGTCAGCAACTCGTTCCGCCGCCGCCTCAAGGGCAAGGAGCGCAAGCTGCAGGCGCTGCCGGGCTACCGCTATTACGTCGCGAGCGAGAGCGCCGATGTCTGCCGCCTGCTCGACTGGTTCTTCCGCGTCAAGCCGCAGCGCATGGCCGAGCAGAAGCTGCCGAACGTGTTCGCCGAGCCGGGTATCGAGCAATTTGTTCGTGCCGCCTGCCTCGCGCCGCGCGCCGACGGCGAGGGCTATGCGATCGACATCCACGCGCTGGAGTGCGACGAGGAAGTGATCGCAATCTTCGCCGGCGTGTCCGACGGCCATCGCTTCTCGATGATGTTCAACACCTACACGATGTCGGCCAATTCCAAGTTCAGCCCCGGCCTGATCCTGATGCGCGATATCATTGACCGCCATGCCGGCCTGAACTACCGCGCTCTGGATCTCGGCATCGGCTCGGACGAGTACAAGCGGCTGTTCTGCAAGGACGATGAAGCCGTCGTCGACAGCTTCGTTCCGCTCAGTCTGCGCGGCAAGCCGGCGGCGAGCGCGCTGTCGGCCATCAATCGCGCCAAGCGCGCTGTGAAGCAAAATCCGGCGCTGTTCGAGATTGCGCAGAACCTGCGCAGCATGTTCCGCTGAGCATTCAGCTCGCCGCGTCGCCCTGCTCTGCGCCGCCACCCGGTACGCCGAGCCGTTTCATCGCGTCGAACAGCAGTGCCGCGGCGGGTGACAGCGCACGCTTGCGTAGCTTGATCAGGCCGTAATTCTCCAACAACAGCCTGTCCCGCAGGCGCAGCACCTTGAACCGCTGCGGATCGACCAGATCGAACACCAGCATGGGGACCGGCACGATCGCGTCGATGCCCGCGGCAATTCCGACCGAGGCGAAAAACGACTCGGTGTTGATGACCCGGCGCGGCGGCGTCACGCCGCGGCTCATGAACAGCCTCTCGAGCGCCTGGCGCATGAAGGATTCGCGCGGCTGGCAGATCCATTGCTGGTCGGCCATGTCCTCCAGCTCGACCGTCCCGCGGCCGGCCAACGGATGCTCCGCACGAACGAGCAGCACCGCCTCCTCCGCGCCGATCTCGTAATAGTCGAATTGCCGGGGATCGATGCCGGCGGGAATCCTGGCGACGACGAAATCGAACTCGAGCGCCAGTAGTCGCGTGATCAATGGCGGGCTGGTGCTGACATCGAGCGAGATGTTCACCCGATTCAGCTTCTCGCCGAGATACTGGATGACGTCGACGACGAGGTCGATGCTCGGCTTGGCGACTGTTCCAACGGAGACGGTGCCGAGCTCACCGGATTTGTAGCCCGCGAACTCGTCGGTGACCTGGTCGAGATCGGCCAGCACGCTCTTGCCGCCACGGATCAGAATCGATCCATAGGCCGTCGGTTCGACGCCGCGCGCCGTGCGCTCGAACAAGGGAACCCGCGCCAGCGCCTCGATTTCGGCGAGCATCTTCGATGCGGCGGATTGGGTGATGTTCAACCGCTCGGCGGCGAGCTGCAACTTGCGCTCATTGTCGAGAGCGACCAGCAGGCGCAGCTGGCGCAGTTTCAGATTATTGATCACGGCCCGCCACCATCCTGCCCGGCAAGAGCCTGTTCCGTTCCGATTAAACCGGAACAGGGCTCCAGATTCTGCTTTGAGGCGTTTTCTTGGCGCGAACGAGCAGCCACTTCGCTGGAAAACGCTCCAAGGTTCCCGCGCTTATACCGCGGTGCATCATGACAGTTTCGCCGTGGCTCCATTCCCAAATGCCATTAGTCACGCGGCAGTCGATTACACAACAATGAAGAAGACTTGCAAGAGCAACGCGACGAACCGCTGGGGGTGCGCCAGGTGCCGCCCCGAAACAGCGCAGTGATCGTCCGCCGAATCGAAAACAGGAAGGGATGGGAACGATGAGCGACGATGTCGAGAAGCGCGCGATCGGAAAGATGATGCGGCGGCTGATTCCGTTCCTCATCCTGTGTTACTTCGTGGCCTATCTCGATCGCGTCAACGTCGGCTTCGCCAAGCTGCACATGAACGCAGCGCTCGGCCTCAGCGAGGCCGCCTACGGGCTCGGCGCCGGCCTGTTCTTCATCGGCTACTTCTTCTTCGAGGTGCCCTCCAACATCCTTCTGGAGCGGTTCGGTGCGCGGCGCTGGATCGCCCGCATCATGATCAGCTGGGGCATCGTCTCGGCCGCATTTGCCTTCATCCCGCAGATGTCCGCGGCGAGCGGCCTGTCGAGCGAGTGGATCTTCTACTTCCTGCGCCTTCTGCTCGGCGCCTGCGAAGCCGGCTTCTTCCCCGGCATCATCTTCTATCTGACGCTCTGGTTCCCGTCGGTGTATCGCGCGCGCGTCATCAGCCTGTTCATGCTGGCGATCCCGATCTCGAGCATCATCGGGGCACCGATCTCGGGATTGCTGCTCAACCTGTCGGGCGCCGGCCTGACCGGATGGCAGTGGCTGTTCGTTTGCGAGGCATTGCCGTCGGTCCTGGTCGGCTTCGCTGTCCTGACCTTCCTTCCCGACTTTCCGCGCCAGGCGAGCTGGCTGCAGCCTGACGAGATCAAGTGGATCCAGACCACGCTTGAACGCGAGCGGCAGCAAACCGAGGCCGTGGAGCATATTTCCGTTCTGCAGTCGCTCACCGACTCGCGGGTCCTTGCCTGCGCGTTCGTGTATTTCTGCCTCAACGCGGCGAGCTACGGCGTCGCCTTCTTCCTGCCTACCATCATCAAGGCGTTTGGCGTCACCGACACCCAGACCGGCTTGATCGCGGCCCTGCCCTTCGTGTTCGGCGCGGTCGGCATGGTGCTGCTCGGCCGCCATTCCGACAAAACCGGCGAGCGGCGATACCATGTCGCCGGCGCACTGACGCTCGCCGCCGTCGGCATCGGCCTTGCCGGGCTGATGTCGAATCCGGTGCTGATCGTCGCCCTGCTCTGCCTTGCGCAGATCGGCGTGTCGGCGGTGCCGCCGATGTTCTGGCCGATGCCGGCCGGCATCCTGACCGGCGCCTCGGCGGCGGCAGGCATTGCCGCGATCAACTCGCTCGGCAACCTGTCAGGCTTCGCCGGCCCGTTCGCCGTCGGCTACCTGAAGGACCTGACCGGTAGCTTCACGGCGGGCCTGCTGCTGCTCGCCGTGATGGGACTGATCGGCGCGCTCGTCACGATCAGGCTGCGGATCGATCCGGTGCTCGAGCGAACCGCGCGCCAGCCGATGATGGCGCATTAGAGGTCAGGCGCCCGCACCGGAAGGGAACGGGCGCCTGCAATGCCGTCACTTGCCAGCGGCCGCCTTGCTCGCGGCCGCCTTGGCGACCTCGCGGATGCAGGCGATGAATATCTCGGCGGTCGGGCCCAACGTGCGGCCTTTCAACGTGACGATCGCGGCCGAGACGGCGGCCGCGCGCGGAAGCTGAACCGGAAGCACCTTCAGGCCGAGATCGCCGCCGGCAAACCGCGCGACCGAGCCCGGCAGCACGGTGATGAAGCGGCCGGTCGCGGCGAGCCGGCAGCACAAATGAAGCGACAGCGTCATGACCGGCGCGCTAGGCATCCGCATTCCGGCTTCGCGAAACATCTCCGCCACCGCGGAGCCCGGAAAGGTGTCCGGCGGCGGCAACACCCAGCGCTCGTCTGCGAGGTCGGCCAATTCGAGCCTGGATGCACGCGCCCATTTGCTTCGCCTTCCCGCGACCACGACGCGCCGGTCATCGAGCAAGGGCTCGACCGCCAGGTCTTTCTCGTCAAACGGCGTCGGCGTCCATCCAAGCAACAGATCGATGTTGCGCTCGCGCAGTTCGCGGTAACGCAGATCGCTGAGAACGGTCTGCGCGACATTGAAGCGGATGCCTGGATGCTGCCGCGTGAAGCGGTCGATCGCCACCGGAAGCAAGCCCGCTGCGATGCTCTCCGTACTGCCGATGCGCAACTCTCCGATGCTCGGATCGGCCAGAAACTCGAGCTCCTGCAAGCCCTGGGTAAGCTCGTCGAAGATCGAGACCCCGCGTCGCACCAGCGCATGGCCATAGGCCGTCAGTTCGATGCCGTTACGGCAACGATCGAATAGCCGAAGTCCGAGCGCGTGCTCCATGTCACTGACCGCCCGCGATATCGCCGGCTGCGACACCGCGAGCTCCGCGGCAGCCTTCGCCATGGTGCCACGCTGCGCGATGACGAGCAGGATGTGCAGGTCGCGCAGCTTGATCCGGCGTCGGGCACGCTCGATGTCCTGCCTCAGCGATCCTTACCAAAACGCTTATGGACGCCTCAGACACTAGCATTGGACGTTTATCCCCGCCTCACGCATCCTCCGCGTGCGATGACGCAGATCGTCGCGCCCCGGACGGGCGCGGCTCGACGACCATGGAGGCATGCATGTTGACCCGTCGCGACGTCCTGACCGCGTCAGCGGCCGGTGCCGCGCTCGCCGCCGCGGGCCGGCCAGGCGCCACCCAGTCCCGCCTGAAGACCGCCCATATCCTGACCGGCTACACGCCCGGATTGCCGGACGCCGTCGCAAGGCTCGTTGCCGGGCAGATGAAGGTTTATGCCGACACCATCGTCATCGAGACCCGGCCCGGCGCGAGCGGCCGGATTGCGATCGAGGCCGTAAAGAATGCCGAGGCCGATGGATCAGTCATGCTGCTCGCGCCGCTTGGGTTCATCGCGCTGTTTCCGCACACCTACAAATCGCTCGCATACGCACCGCAGGACTTCACGCCGGTATCGACCGTCGGCTCATTCGCGACGTTGCTGGCGGTCGGCCCGAAAGTCCCGAACGACGTCAGGAGCCTCGCCGACTTCGTCGCCTGGTGCCGCGCCAACCCGACACAGGCGACCTACGGCACACCGGGCGTCGGCACCACGCTGCATTTCATCGGCGCGATGCTCGGCCGGACCGCGGGCTTCGACTATCTCCACGTGCCCTATCAAGGCAGAGGGGCAGTCCAGGATCTCCTGAAAGGCGAGATCGCGTCGGCCGTAATGCCGATCGACAGCCTGCTGGGCCAGGTCCAGTCCGGACAGCTTCGCGCTCTGGCGACGACCGGTCCCAGCCGTCTCAAATCTCTCCCCGATGTGCCGACGGTGGCGGAAGCCGGTTACCCCGCGCTTCAGGACGTGACCTGGTTCGGCATCTTCCTGCCGGCGAAGACGCCTGCGGCCGTCGTCGCGCAACTCAACAGCGCGATCCAGGCGTCACTGCGCACCGACGAGGTCAAGTCCGGCATGACAAAACTGTCGGTCGACGTCGACGCAATCGCGATGAATGACTTTGCCCGACTGCTCGCCACCGAATCCGATCGCTGGAAAGGGATCGTGCGGGCGACCGGATTTACCCCGACGGGCTGACGGTGGCGCTCAGGCGGCCACCACCCGCGGGCCCCTCGCGACCGCTTCCGACGCCGCGCAGGGCTTGCTCAGCATCGTCACTTCGGCGAAGCCGACCGCCCTGAGTTGCTCGACCATCGAGCGGCGGGCATCCTGCGCCATGGCGGCGTCCGGCACGACGACCGCCTGCGCCTTCGCGGTCAGCAGTTCGGCCGGCAGGTCGACGGCCGAACCGGCGTCGAGCAGCACGTGATCGTAAACCCTGAGCAGCGCGTCGATCGCAAGTGCGAGCCGCGGCGACTGCAGATGCGAGCGATCGAAGCCCGGACGGCCGGCGCTGACGATCTGAACGCGCGACTGCCGATCCTTGGTGATGATCTGCGCGAAGGTCGCCTCGCCCTGCATCAATTCGGCAAGTCCGGGCGCCGCGGGATCGACGGTCGCCGACGTCAACACCGACGAGGACGCGACGAGATCGATGACGACGACCTTGGCTTGGCGCGCCATCAGACGCGCCAGCGTCAGGGCGGTCAGCGTGACGCTCTCAACCGCGGCGGGGCCGAGCACGGTGACCTTGTGGGCGGCGGGACCGGCGGCGACGAGGCGCTCGGCGAGCTCATCGATCTCGTCGGCGGTCTGGGCGGACGCAGGCTGCGGCTCGCTGGGCGCAGGTTCATAGGGAGCCGCAGGCTCCAGCGGCAGTTCGGGCTCCACCGCCGGCCTCGGCGCGACCGGCGATGCGAGTACCGGTTCAGGCGGCAGCGCCGGCGCGGGCTGGTCCACGGTTGCGGCATCCATGACCGGCTCGCGGCGCCTGATCACGGCGGCCGCCGGCGCGAAGGCGCGGCCAACCGCACCGGGCGCGGAGATGCGCAGCAGCTCGCCGGTGATGATGATGCCGGACGACAACAGCAGCGTCGCCAACGTCGCGATCAGCACAATCGGCAGCTTCTTCGGATAGGCCGGCGTATTCGAAACCGAGGCGCGCGAGATGATACGGCCGTCGGTCGGCGCGGCCTCGATGTTCTCGCGCGCCGTCGCCTCGCGATACTTGGCGAGATAGGCCTCCAGCAGGTCGCGCTGCGCCTTGGCCTCACGCTCCAGCCCGCGCAGCTGCACGTCCTGGCTATTGCTCGACGACGCCTGCTTCTTCGACTGGTCGAGGCTCGCCTGCAGCGCCATGACGCGGCCATCGGCGACGCGGGCGTCATTGTCCAGCGAGCGCGAAACCTTGCCGGCTTCCTCGCGCAATTGCCGGTCGAGATCGGCGATCTGCGCCTTCAATTCCTTGATGCGCGGATGGTTGTCGAGCAGCGTCGAGGACTGCTCGGCGAGCTGCGCGCGCAGCGTGCCGCGCTGTTCGGCGAGCCGGCGGATCAGCTCGGAGTTGAGCACCTCCGACGCCTCGATCGGCTTGCCGCCCTGAAGCATCTCGCGGATCAGCCGCGCCTTGGTCTCGGCATCCGCCTTCAGCGCGCGGGCATTGTTGAGCTGCGTGTTCAGCTCACCCATCTGCTGGTTCGACAGCGGGATGTTGTTGGTGCCGACGAACAGGCTCGACTTCGAGCGGAATTCCTCGACGCGCGAATCCGCGTCCGCGACCTTGGTGCGCAGCTTGTCGATCTCGCCGAGCAGCCAGGCGCTGGCGGATTTGGCCTGGTCCTGCCGCGCGGCCTGCTGCAGCACGAGATAGCCGTCCGCGATCGAGTTGGCGACGCGCGCCGCAAGCTCGGGATCCTCGGACTGGAACTCGATCACCATGACGCGCGACTTGTCGACCGCAAAGGCCTGGAAGCGCTCGTAGTAGGAATCAAGCACCCGCTCTTCCGGCGTCAGGCTGAACGGGTCACGGCCGATGCCGAACAGCGCCAGCAGCGACTTCAGCGGCGAAAAGCCCCGCAGCACCGGATCGAACTCCGGACGCTCGGCCAGCTTGTTCTTCTTGATGATGTCGCGCGCGAGATCGCGCGACAGCAACAACTGCACCTGGCTCGTCACCGCTTCGGCGTCGAGCGATGTGCGCTCAAGGTCGCGCTCGCCGTTCGGACGCAGGAAGGCGTTCTCGCGATTGTCGATCAGGATTCGCGCTTCCGACTTGTAGCGCGGCGTCACGACGTTGACCGCGGCGAGCGACAACGCGAACACCAGCACCGTCGGCACGATGATCCAGCCGCGCTTGCGCGCCAGCGCGCGGCCGAGCACGTGCAGGTCGAGATCGGCCGCCTCCGCCGGACGCGCCGGCTTGTCAGGCGCAGGCTTGTCTGAAGCAGGCTTGGGCGCAGCCGGCTTCACGGCAGCTTCGTCGGCGACGGGCGCAGACTTCGGCAACGCCCGTTGCACGACGGCCTTATCCTTGCCTCTACGCCAGAATGCAAAACGCATAACGAACTCCCGCGGACGCCGCGACTCCATCGCAATGGGGCGATTACAGTCCATTAAGGTTGCCGCTGGGTTAATCGGCGGGGTTGACGGACATCGCGGCCACCACCCTTCCCGTCATTCTTTGTTAACCACGAGTGCCGTTAATCGAGGCCGATATTGTCGCGGGATTCCTCACATGCGCGATCTGCGCGCTCCCCTTATTTGCCTGGTCGCTGCGCTCGCGCTGTCGGGCTGCATGGGCCGAACGTCGCCGGTCGCCGGTGACCCCAGCCTCGATTCGATGGCGTATGCTGCGCCCGTTGCCTATTCCGAGCCCGCACCGACGCGCGAGGGCTATAATCTCGGCCCCGGCGACAAGCTCCGGGTCGTGGTCTATGGCCAGGAAGGGCTCACCAACGCCTATGCGATCGACGCCGCCGGCGCGATCACCATGCCGCTGATTGGCTCGGTGCCGGCGCGCGGCCGCACCCCTGCCCGGCTCGCCGCCGAGATCACCGCACGGCTGCGCAACGGCTTCATCCGCGAGCCGTCCGTGGCGGTCGAGATCGAGGCCTACCGGCCGTTCTTCATCCTCGGCGAAGTCCAGGCCCCCGGCCAATATCCCTATGTGCCCAACATGACGGTCGAAAGCGCGGTTGCGATCGCCGGCGGCTTCTCGCCGCGCGCCAGGCGCGACGAGGTCACCCTCACCCACACCGATACATCCGGCGCGGGCCGCTTCGTCGCTCCGCTGGGCACGCCGATCGGCCCCGGCGACACCGTGTTCGTCGGCGAGCGCTGGTTCTGACCGATGGCGCAGGATCAAAATCAGCAACCGCCGCTCCGCATCCTGCATGTCGTCCGTGCCCCGGTCGGCGGCATCATTCGTCATATCCTCGATGTCGCCAACGGCCAGATCGAACGCGGCCATCATGTCGGAATCGTCGCCGACAGCCTGACCGGCGGCGCGCGGGCCGACGCGGCGCTTGCCGAGATCGAGCCGCGGCTCAAGCTCGGCGTCCACCGGGTGGCGATACGCCGCGAGCCGCGCTTCGCCGACTTCATGGTCTGGGCCCACATCGCCGGCCTGATCCGCAAACTGAAACCCGATGTCGTGCACGGCCATGGCGCCAAGGCCGGCGCATATGTCCGGCTTCGGCGGCGGTCGAGCAAGGTGATCCGGGTCTACACGCCGCATGGCGGCTCGCTGCACTACCCGCTCGACACCTGGAAGGGCCGCTTCTACAGCCAGCTCGAGCGCACCCTGATGAACAGCACCGACCTGTTCCTGTTCGAGAGCGCGTTTGCACGTGACACCTATCAGCGCACCGTCGGCAAGCCGGCAGGCCTCGTGCGCTGCGTGTTCAACGGCGTCACCGCGGAGGAATTCGAACCGGTCCCCGGCGCCGACGACGCCACCGATGTGGCCTATGTCGGCGAGTTCCGGCGCATCAAGGGCGCCGATCTCCTGATCGACGCGGTGGCCAAGCTGCGCGCCGAGGGCAAGCCGGTGACGCTGACGCTCGGCGGCGACGGCGAGGAATTCGAGCGCCTCAAGGAGCAGGTGAAGCGACTGTCGCTCGGTGAGGCCGTCCGCTTCATCGGTCACGTCAAGGCGCGCTACGGTTTCTCCAAGGGCAGCCTGCTGGTGGTGCCCTCGCGCGGCGATTCGATGCCCTATGTGGTGATCGAGGCCGCAGCCGCCGGCGTTCCGATGATCGCCGCCGATGTCGGCGGCATCCCCGAGATCTTCGATACCCACACCGACGCCCTGTTCGCGCCGAGCAATGCCGGGGCGATGGCCGACGCGATCAAGGCCGCGCTGGACAATCCCGCCGCGACCGCGGCGCGCGCCGCCAGACTGCGCGAGCGGATTTCGGAACATTTCTCGCAGGACGCGATGGTCGAAGGTGTGCTGGCCGGCTACCGCGACGCATTTGCCAAACGTTAACCACTTCTTGCACACGTAACCGTTTCTTCCGATTTGTCCCCTTAAGTCACGTCCGGGGGAATTTTCGTGCTGCGCGCGGATGCCCATCTGCATGCGCAGGAATGGACGTGGACTTGTGGAACCGTTTAACGCACGCTCGATGCTGGATGCCGCTGCGTCTGCGCCGGCCGCTCAGCCGCAGATCGAACGGCGCCGGCGCCTTTCGCCGGCCGCGCTCGCCGTTACCAACCAGAAGGTTCGCGGCGCTTACTCGCCGGTCGTGATCGCCGGCGTGGTTCGCCTCGCCGACTTCGTGCTGCTCAGCCTGGTCGGCGTCGGGCTTTATCTCGCCTATGTCAGGCCGCTCGCCGGCGGGAGCATTCACTGGGGATACATCGCATCGATCCTCGGCATGTCGGCTGCCGCCGTGGTCTGCTTCCAGGCCGCCGACATCTACCAGGTGCAGATCTTCCGCGGCCAGCTTCGCCAGATGACGCGCATGATCTCGTCATGGGCCTTCGTATTCCTGCTGTTCATCGGCATCTCCTTCCTGGTCAAGCTCGGCGGCGAAGTCTCGCGGGTCTGGCTGTCGTCGTTCTTCTGCGTCGGCCTTGCGGTCCTGATCGCCGAACGGCTGCTGCTGCGATCGATGGTGCGCGCCTGGGCGCATGACGGCCGGCTCGACCGCCGCACCATCATCGTCGGAGCCGACCATAACGGCGAGCAGCTGATCGAGGCGCTGAACGCCGAGGATGATTCCGACATCCATTTGCTCGGCGTGTTCGACGACCGCAATGACGATCGCGCCACCAATACCTGCGCCGGCTCACCGAAACTCGGCAAGATCGACGACATCGTCGAATTCGCCCGCCGCACCCGCGTCGACCTCGTGCTGTTCGCGCTGCCGATCTCGGCGGAGACCCGCATCCTGGAAATGCTGAAGAAGCTCTGGGTGCTGCCGGTCGACATCCGCCTGTCGGCCCATACCAACAAGCTGCGCTTCCACCCCCGTTCCTATTCCTATATCGGCAAGGTGCCGACGCTCGATATGTTCGAGGCGCCGATCACCGACTGGGATCTGGTGCTGAAATGGCTGTTCGACCGCGTGGTCGGCGGCATGGCCCTGCTTGCCGCGCTGCCGGTGTTGGGACTGGTGGCGCTCGCGGTGAAACTCGACAGCCCCGGCCCGGTGCTGTTCCGCCAGAAGCGCTTCGGCTTCAACAATGAGCGGATCGACGTCTACAAATTCCGCTCGCTCTACCACCACCAGGCCGATCCCACCGCTTCCAAGGTGGTGACCAAGAACGATCCGCGCGTCACCCGCGTCGGCCGCTTCATCCGCAAGACCTCGCTCGACGAACTGCCGCAGCTGTTCAACGTCGTGCTGAAGGGCAATCTCTCGCTGGTCGGCCCGCGGCCGCACGCCGTGCAGAGCAAACTGGAGAACCGCCTGTTCGATGAGGCGGTCGACGGCTACTTCGCCCGCCACCGCGTCAAGCCCGGCATCACCGGCTGGGCGCAGATCAACGGCTGGCGCGGCGAAGTCGACACCGACGAGAAGATCCAGAAGCGCGTCGAATATGACCTCTACTACATCGAAAACTGGTCGGTGCTGTTCGACCTCTACATCCTGCTCAAGACCCCGTTCTCGCTGCTGACCAAGAGCGAGAACGCGTACTGAGAATTCAGCCAATTGCCGTCGTTGCGCGGGCAATGACAAACGTATGTATCTGTTGCGTTGCGTGAGTATCCCATGGCCTATGCGGCGACAGCCGGGACGTCCCATTCGCTGACATCGGCACCAACGGGCGTGCTGGCGCTGCAGCGGGCGCTGGTGTGGCTGGCCGGCGCGTCCGGCGCCATCGTGTTCATCGAGCCGAGCCCGTATGAGCTCGTCACGCTGACCGCCTGCGTGCTGTTCTTCGCCACGGGCCTGCGCATGCGGCTCGTGTTCATGCCGCTGCTGTTCACATTGATCGTGCTCAATGTCGGCTACAGCATCGGCGCGATACCGTTCCTCGACAAGCCGGAGGTGGTGAACTGGGTGCTCACCTCCTGGTACATGGCCGTCACCGTCATCTTCTTCGCGATGGTGATGTCGGAGGACACCGAAGCCCGCCTCGACATGCTGCGCCGCGGCCTGATCGTCGGCGCGATGATCGCCTCGCTCGCGGGCATCGCCGGCTACTTCCGTCTGGTGCCCGGCGGCTACGACCTGCTGACGCTGTACGATCGCGCCCGCGGCACCTTCAAGGATCCGAACGTGCTCGGCGCCTTCCTGATCCTGCCGGCGCTGTTCACGCTGCAGAGCGTCGTCTCCGACCGCTTCGGCAAGGCGTTCCGCAACGCGATCGCCTTCGGCATCATCTCGCTCGCGATCCTGCTGTCGTTCTCGCGCGCCGCCTGGGGCGGCCTCGTGATCACCGCGGCCTTCATGCTGGCGCTGATGGTGTTCACCAGCCGCTCGCAGGCGCAGCGCTCGCGCATCATCGTGATGACCTTGATCGCCGCGATCCTGGCCGTGGCGCTGATCGCGGTGCTGCTCTCGATCGGCTCGGTCGCCGACATGTTCAAGCAGCGCGCCAGCTTCGACCAGAGCTATGACGAAGGCCGCTTCGGCCGGTTCGGCCGCCACATCCTCGGCGCCCAGATGGCGCTCGAGCTGCCGTTTGGCATCGGGCCGCTGCAATTCCACACCTACTTCCCCGAGGACACCCACAATTCCTATCTCAACGCCTTCATGTCGGGCGGCTGGATCTCCGGCATCTGTTATCCGGCGCTGGTGCTCGTCACCGCGATCATCGGCTTCCGCTACGTCTATCTGCAGGTGCCGTGGCAGCGCGGCTATCTCGCGGTCTTCTCGGCGTTCCTCGGCTTCGTCGGCGAAAGCTTCATCATCGATACCGACCATTGGCGGCACTTCTGGATGATGCTGGGTACGATGTGGGGCATGTATGCGGCCGCAGAGCGCTATCGCGCGACGTCGGCACGGATCATCGACGAGTCTTCGGCGGCATCTTGAGGCTGGCGCGCTGCTCCGGCGGCATGTCGATCACCGCCTTCAATGCTCCGGTCGCTTCCAGCACGCCCTTGTAGCCGTCGTTGGCGAAGCGCAGTAGCAAGCGCAGCTCGTCGTCGGTGTAGCCGCTCCACAGCTTGAGCATCGCCTCCTGCATCGGCACGTAGAACTTGCCGATCTCCGCCGCCTTTTCCTCCACCACCGAGATGAAGACCTTGCGGCGGTCGCTCTCGTCCCGCTCGCGGCGCACGTAACCCGCCTTCTCCAGACGATCGACCACGCCGGTAATCGCGCCGGTGGTCAGGCCGGTGACTTCGGCGAGACGGCCGGCGGTCACGCGCCCCTCCAGATGCAGGATGTCCATGCATTCCATGTCGGAGTTGGAAATTCCGGCCATGTTCGCAACGGCTTGGCCGTACATCACGCCCTGCGCGGATGACCGGCGCATCGCCTCCTCGAGTTCCTGCATCAGCGCTGCACGCGACTTCGCACTTGACAAAGCGGCTCCTGTATCTTACTCGCCTTATATCTTAGATACTAAGATAGTTAGCAACTGACTTTTCCTACCCCGCACGGATGCATGGAGCAAGGCATGACCTCTCGTCCCCGTAAAGCTCTGATCATCGGCGCCGGCATCGCAGGTCCCGTGAGCGCGATGTTCCTGACCCGCGCCGGCATCGAGGCTGAGCTCTATGAAGCCTGGCCCTACTCCACCGGAATCGGTGGCGGACTGCAGATCGCGCCGAACGGCATGCATGTGCTGGCGGAGCTCGGCCTCGCCGACGAGTTGATCCGCAACGGCTCGATCGCGGAGTCCTTCGACTTCTATTCGCAGGGCGGCAAGAGGCTCGGCTCGCTCAACCAGAACATGCAGCAGCGCTTCGGCCAGCCCGCGGTGAACATGTGCCGCGCGACGTTGAACGAGACGCTGATCGACAAGGCCTGGGCTTCCAACGTCTCGGTGTTCTTTGAGAAGAAACTGGTCAAGATCGAGGACCGCGGCGACCAGCCCGTGATCGCCTATTTCAACGACGGAACCACCGCCGAGGGCGATTTCGTGATCGGCGCCGACGGCGTGCACTCGGCGGTACGGCGCCACGTGATCCCGGATGGGCCGACGCCGTTCGACACCGGGCTGATCGGCTTCGGCGGATTCGTGCCCCGCGCGGTGATCGAGAAGCTGCCGATCGGCCAACGGGTGGCGACCACGTTCGGGCAGAGCGGCTTCTTCGGCTATGGGATGTGCAGCCCCGATCCGGACACGGGCGCGATGTGGTGGAGCACGCAGCCGTCGCACGGCATGACCGCGGCGGCCTACCGGTTGCAGAGCCAGGACGCGATCAGGCAGCATCTGCGCGATTTCCACGCCGGCTGGCACGCGCCGATCCCCGAGATCATCGAGGCCGCCGAGAATATCGTGGTGACCGATACGCTCGACGTCGCGACGCTGCCGACCTGGTCGCGCAAGCGCACGCTGTTGATCGGCGACGCCGCGCACGCCACCAGCCCGCATGCCGGCCAGGGCGCATCGCTGGCGCTGGAGGACGCGCTGCGGCTCGGGATCCTGATGCGCGAGGGCCAGGAGCTCGGCATGACGTTCCAGGCCTTCGAGCACGAGCGGCGTCCACGCGCCGAGAAGATCGTGGCGATCGCCCGCCGCAACGGCAACAGCAAGCGCGAGTTCAGCCCGACCGGCGCCTGGCTGCGCGATCATATCCTGAAGCTGCTGCTGCCGGTGTCGTCCAAAGGCATGGACTTCATGTACGCGTATGATCCGCGGGCGGCGGCGTAGCCGTTACTGTCATGCCCCGCGAAAGCGGGGCATCCAGTACGCCGCGGCGTATCCGCTCAGGCACAACGGTCTCTGGAATACTGGATCGCCCGGTTCGAGCCGGGCGATGACATCGAGCAAGATTGCGAGACGCTACTTCTCGACCTCGAATGTCAGCCCGGCGTGATCGACCAGGCGCTTGATGAGCTTGTGCTGCATCGCGGCTCCCGGCGTCCAGAAGCCGGGCGCAACGTCGGGCGTGTCGCGCGACAGGCAGATTGCGCATTCCGAGATCATCTTCGAGGTCGAGCCATAGCCGGGATCGCGATCGCCCTTGACGCCGGCGCGGACCATGCGCCCGTCGGGCGCGACCGCGAGATAGAGCAGATCGTAGCGGCCGTTCTCGCGCTCTTCCTTTGACGGGCCCTCGCCCGGCTTCGGCGCGCTTGGGCCGGTCTTCTCGGCATTCAGCGCCATCACACGCTTGGCGTTGACCTCGCCCTTCTCGCCCGGGCCGGTCAGGACCATCTCGTCGTAGACGAAGTCCCGTCCGTAGGGAAAGCCCATCAGCATGTTGGAGCGGTGGACGTTGCGCGTATTGATCAGCGCCATCATGAACGGCGCGGTCCAGGAGTGCAGATCCTCCTCATAGGCCGGCTTGCTGCCGCGCGGCTGCTTCGGACCCTCGAAGCCCGGCGTCAGCGCGAACGGGTTGTTGAGGATCGCAACCAGGCTGAGGTCCTTGGCGACCGCATCGAACGTCGCCTTGGCGCTCGCGGCGGTGCCGCCGGACAGCGTACCGCGCATGTCGCGCACGCGGCCCTTGACGCGCGGCGCCGGCGCGCCGAACACGCGCCTCGCTTCCTCCTGCACGAAGAACGCGCCGAGCTCGAACGGCACCGAGTCGAAGCCGCAGGAGAATACGATGCGCGCGCCGCTCGTCTTCGCGGCGGCTTCGTATTTGTCGATCATCTGCCGCATCCAGATCGGCTCGCCGCAGAGATCGAAATAGTCGGTGCCGCTTTCGACGCAGGCCGCGATCAGCTCGTTGCCATAGAGCTGATACGGTCCGACCGTCGAGATCACAGACTTGGTTTGCGCCAGCATCGCCTTCAGCGAGGCGGCATCGCCGGCATCGGCGACGATCAGCGGCGTGTCGGCGGGCGCGCCGATCGCGTCGCGTACCGAGGCGAGCTTGTCCTTGCTGCGCCCGGCCATCGCCCATTTCAGGCTGCCGTCGCGATAATGCGCCGCGAGATATTCGGCGACGAGCTGGCCGGTGAAGCCGGTCGCACCGTAGACGACGATGTCGAGTTTCGACGAGGACATGGATCAGGCTCCCTGCGCAGCGAATTGGGCGCCCTTTTGTCATCGCGGGCGCGGCAACGCAATGCGCTATTTCTTGTACGATACGCCCATGCCGGCGCGCACGTCGGCCTGGATGCCGTAGGGCGCGATCGGGTAGCGCAAACCGTTCTTGGCAAGCTGCTTCATGCCCGCGATCGCCTTCACCAGATAGGCCGGCGGCAGTGCCATCAGCATCTCCTCGTCGGGCACGCCGCCGTAGCGGCGCTCGGCGAAGCATGGCAGCGACAGGCTCGGCTCGCCGGTCTTCAGCGCCCGCCCCCACGAATCCGCGCAGGCGGTCTCGCCGACCACGCCCCACTCGAACTTCTTGTAGCCGGTATACTGAAGCCCGTTGATCAGGATGATCATCTGTCCCGGCGTCGCATAGACGAGGCAGATGTCGGGCGGATTGAGGCGGCCGCTGGTCAGCGGGCTCACCGCCATCGCCTGGTACTGGCCGTAAGGCACCACATCGAGCGCCTCCTGGCGCTTTCGCGCGTCTTCGGCGGTGCCATGCCAGACGCCGACATAGTTCTCGCCGGCAAGCCACTTCTCGTCCTGCGGCGCGAGCCCGATCACCGCGCGGCATTGCGCGCCGACCAGATCGTCGCCGGTGATGCCGACGGTCCAGCCGAGCCGCGAGGCCATGCTGACGATCTGGTCTGTGGTGTGGACCGCCGACGGACGGCGGATCTTCGGGATCGCCTCCATCTCCTCGACGCGCGCGAACATCTTGATGCCGATGACCGTGGTCTTCAGCCGCAGCAGATTGTTCAGATCAGTGACGATTGCGCCGAGGTCGAACTGTTCCGGCGGTGTCTGCTGTTGCATGGCGTGAACTCCCGTGATCGGCGGCTTGGCGCCGCCCGTTGCGTAGATGTTAGGATTGGCCGTTGGAGGCGACAAGTGCCTGCGGCTCAGCGCGCGGCCGGTCCCGGCAGCAAATCATCGGTTCGGCCGGCCAGATGATAGGCCAGAAGCCCGATCCACTCCCGTGTGCCGAGATCGGTGCGCGACAGGCCCTCGATCGCAAGCGTCGCGAAGCTGAAGACATTGCCGACGCGCCAGTCGACCGGATAGGCCTCGACGTTGAATCCCGCCTTGCGGAACAGTCCGACCGAACGCGGCATGTGGTAGGCCGAGGTGACGAGCAGCCAGCGCTCGCCCGGCTTGGGATCGACCAGTGCCTTGGAGAACTCGGCGTTCTCCACCGTGTTGCGGGAGCGGCGCTCGATGATCAATCGCGACCTGGCAATGCCGAGACCCTCGAACATCTCGGCGGCATAGTCGGCTTCGCGCGCATCGTTCGAGATCAGGTTCGCGCTGCCGCCGGTGAACACAAGGCGCGCATTCGGATATCTGCGCGCGAGCGCCGCCGCCGCGACGACGCGATCGGCCGCGCTGCGCACCACCGGCGTGCCATGCGCCACCGACAGATCGGCATCGATCGAGCCACCGAGCACGATGATGCCGTCCGGCGCGCCGCGCGAGGCGTCCCATGGCGGGAAGCGCTGCTCCAATGTCGAGATCAGGACATTGCCGAGCGGCGAGAAGCCGCAGATCGCAAGCAGCAGCAGCGCGGCAACCATCAACCTGCGACCGAGGCGCGCAAACCGTGTCGACAACAGCACGGTGCCGATCACGCCGATACCGATCAGGAAGTTGATCGGCAGCAGCATGATGCCGAGCGTCTTGGAGAGCACAAAAAACAAGAGAAGCCCCTGCGAAGTTCTGCTACAGCGTCATACGCTGCTGGGAAACTAATCAAAAGCCGTCACATGACCCATCATCATCTGAAGTCGAGCCCCGAAACCTGCCATTGGGGCTTCTTTGAAGCCAAGCTGAAACCGGTTCTGACCGTCGCGAGCGGCGACGAGATCACGATCGAGACCGTCAGCGGCGGCCCGGACGTGGTGCCCGACCGCGGCAAATTCTTCGTTCCGCCGGAGCTCGACGACATCCATGCCAAGTGCGAGCGGATGGTACCCGGACATATTCTGACCGGCCCGATCGCCGTTGCCGGCGCCGAACCCGGCGACGTACTCGAGGTCGATATTCTCGACGTTCAGCTGCGACAGGACTGGGGTTACAATCTGATCAAGCCATTGTCCGGTACCCTGCCCGACGATTTCCACGAGACACGCGTCCTCAACATCCCGCTCGATCGCGGGCGCATGGTCGGCCGCATGCCCTGGGGGCTCGATCTGCCGCTCAAGCCGTTCTTCGGCGTGATGGGCGTGTCGCCGCCGCCGGCCTGGGGCCGCATCTCCTCGCTGATCCCGCGCGCGATGGGCGGCAATCTCGACAACAAGGAGCTCGGCGCCGGCGCCAAGCTCTATCTGCCGGTGTTCGTTCCGGGCGCGCTGTTCTCCTGCGGCGACGGCCATGGCGTGCAGGGCGACGGCGAGGTCTGCGTCACCGCGATCGAGACCGCGCTGACCGGCCGCTTCCGCCTCACACTGCGCAAGGATATCAAGCTCGCCTATCCGCGCGCAGAGACCGTGGACCATTACATGACCATGGCGATGGATCCCGATCTCGACCAGTGCGTGGTGCGGGCGCTGCGCGACATGATCGTGCTGCTCGGCGAGAAGCGCAATCTGTCGCGTGAGGACGCCTACACGCTGTGCAGTCTGGCCGCCGACCTGCGCGTGACGCAGACGGTCAACGGCTCCAAGGGCATCCACTGCATGATAGCCAAATCCGTGGTCCACGGCTGATGGGCGGTCGATAAGCCGCACTTGTGTTCCGCGAGCACGGCTCGATACAATCCCCATCCCAACGAACAAGAATGGACGGGGACGGATATGCTGAAGGACAGGCTTTCGCCGGCCGACGAGGCTGCGCGCGACCGGGAGATGCAGGAGACGCTCGCCGCCTGCCCGCGCATCCTCGACCTCATTGCCCGCGGCCCGCAGGGCGCGCCGGACGCCGAAGCCGCGATCTATCTGCGCTCGCCGCTCGATCCCGACCCGGCCGTGATCTCGAACGATCATTTGATGGGCTGCATCAAGGCCGCTGAAACCTATTTCCGCAAGCAGGGCATCGGCAAGGACGATGCGGTGGCCGTCCTGCTCCCGGCGTGCCCCGCGACCATCGTCGCGATCTTCGGCGCTGCCGCCTGCGGTGTCGCCGAGCCGCTCAACCTGCTGTTCACGCGCGAGGCGATCGTCGCCCAGCTCAACGCGATCAACGCAAAGCTGTTGCTGGCGCCGCCGCCGGGCATGCCGGGCGGGCTCTATGAGAGGGTCGAGGGCCTGCAGCGCGAGGTGCCGTCCCTGAAGCGCATCGTGATCGTACCGCTCGACGGCAGCATCGCTTTCGACGGCGAGGTGCTGCGGCCTGATCCCGCCTGGCGCGACGACTACGGCAGGTCCAGGGACATGAGCGAGGCCGACCGCGTCGCCGTGATGCTGCCGACCGGCGGCACCACCGGCCATCCCAAGGTGGCGCGGCTCACCAATCGCGCGATGGTCGCCTCCACGGTATCCTCGCGGATGGCGCTCGATTTCCATCGCGGCGAGCGCGCGATGATCACGATGCCCCTGTTCCATGTCGGCGGCCTGTTCTGCACCACGGCCAATTCCCTGGCGGCCGGCACGACGATGGTCATCCCCGGCCCCGCCGGCGCGCGCGATCCGGCGCTGGTCCGGCACTTCTGGCAGATCATCGAGAAGTACCGCATCAACATCGCCGGCAACGTGCCGACGATACTCGGCGCCCTCGCCGATATCCCGGTCGCGGACAGCGACATCTCGACCCTGCGTGTCACGGCCACCGGCGCCTCGATCTGCCCACCGGAGATCGAGCGGCGTTATCTTGCGACCTGGGGCGGCCCCTGCATCCAGCAGCTCTACGGCATGACCGAGCTCGCCGGCGCCATCACTCACGATGTGCACGGCGTGAAGCCGCGCGCCGAAAGCGTCGGCACCCGCAATCCGCTGGTCGAGCTTGCGATCCTCGACGGCGGCAAGCTCCACACCGGGCCGTGGCCCTCGCCGGTCGGCGAACTGCTGACCAGGGGCCCGCAGGTGTTCGCCGGCTATGTCGACAAGAAGCAGACCGAGGAGGCGTTCCGCGACGGCTGGCTGCGCACCGGCGACATCTGCCGGATCGATGCCGACGGCTTCGTCTACATCATGGGCCGTGCCAAGGACGTCATCATCCGCGGCGGCCACAACATCGATCCGCGCGCCATCGAGGACGCCGCGCTGGCCTTCCCGGGCGTGGCGCTTGCCGCGGCCGTCGGACGTCCCGACACCTACGCCGGCGAAGTGCCGATGCTGTTCGTCTCGGCGCAGCCCGGCTCGCATATCGATCCGAACGCGCTCGCAGCCTTCGTG
Organism: Bradyrhizobium ferriligni; assembly: GCF_056837965.1. Taxonomy (NCBI): domain Bacteria; kingdom Pseudomonadati; phylum Pseudomonadota; class Alphaproteobacteria; order Hyphomicrobiales; family Nitrobacteraceae; genus Bradyrhizobium; species Bradyrhizobium ferriligni. The sequence continues at coordinate 110,718 of NZ_JBXEJO010000008.1, read as the reverse complement.
CAGGACAACATCCTGGAGCCGCCGGCGCGCCCGCGCGTGGTGTCGGTGATTCCTGAGATGCCGGTCACGCCTGTCGGCAAGATCTTCAAGCCGAAGCTGCGCGAGATCGCCGCCGGCGAGGCCGCGCGCGAGCTGCTGGCGCTGGAAGGATTGTCCGGCGCGGTCAGTGTCGAGGCGGTCACCGATCCGTCCCGCGGGCTGTACCTGAGCGTGAGCGCGCCTCCGGACAAGGCCGAGACCGCTGAGCGGCTTCTCAAGAAGTTCCCGGTCAAGGTCGAGTTACGGTCCTAACACCCTCATTATTCAAGATAATCTGACTACAATACCGCGCCGGAACTGGCCTCCGGCGCGGCGGGGCGCGGCCGCCCGTATTTTACAGTCCATGGCTTGACGGACCGTCATATTCCTAAATAGACTCTAAATAGATACTTTTCAGTACAGGCGTTCAGGGTTAAGCGTTTCACCATGGCTACGGAAAAGGCCGAAACCGACCGCGTCCCGGTCACGCTGGCGCTCTCGACCATCGGATACCTCGAGAAGCTGGTGAGACAGGGCACCCACGGCACGAGCGTCCCGGGCGTCGCACGGACATTGATCGAGGAAGGCATTCGGCTCGCCATCAAGGACGGGTTGCTTGCAATCCGCGACAACAACCGCACGCCCTAGAGCATGATCCGGAAAAGTGGAGACCGGTTTTCCGAAGAGATCATGCTCAAAAGGGGATGAGATCACAGCGCGATCGCTTGTCATCGCGTGGTGAGCTCAGGCGTGTGCCGGCGCGGCGGTTCAACACAGAACGTGGAACCGTCAGATGATTGCCATCGAACCAACCTGGACGCCGGAGCGCGTCGACCAACTCAAGATCTACTTTGAAGCCGGCCTCTCCTGCCGCGACATCGCCGTCAATATCGGCGTCAGCCGCAATGCGGTGATCGGCAAGCTGTCGCGGCTGAACCTCACGCGTACGACGCCGGACGAACGACGGGCCCGGCGCAAGAAATCCGCCGCGCACGCCGTGCAGCGGGCGACCGCCAAGCAGCAGCTCCGGTTGCTTCAGGCTGTCTACGAGCAGCCCTGCGACGATGCACCGATCGTCAGCGCCAACAATTGCTCGCTGTTCGAGCTGAGCGAGCAGCGCTGCCGCTGGCCGATCAGCACCCCGGGCGCCGACGATTTCTGCTTTTGCGGCAACACGCCGCTCGGCGGCATGCCCTATTGCTCGGGGCATTACCGCCTCGCTTATCAGGCGGGCTCGCGCCAGCGCGCGATGCGCGGGTAGCCCTTGAGTGAAGCCGTCCCGTACGCGATGCGGGACGGTCGCTCAGCCGACCTTCCAGCCGGTTGCCGCTACGATGTTCTGGTAGAACTCCGGCGTGTAGGCCTGTTCCGGAGTCTTGCGCACGCGCTCGTCGAGCAGATGCGCGTCGTCGCCGACCAGGATGCGCCAGCGCTCGGCCTTGACGCCGTCGAGGATGATCTTGGCGGCGGCCGCCGCCGAGGTCGGCGCCTCGTCGCGGAAAATGCGATCGCGGTCTAGCGCAAGCTGCTGGATATCGGCATCCGACATTTTGGCAACGTCGATGCCCTGCCCCTTCAGGCGTTGACGCGCTTGCGTCAGTTCGTCAGCGGTGAGGTGATCGGAGCTGGTGCCGAGCTGCACCTTGCGCGAGTTCGACACGATCGAGGTGCCGATGTGACCGGGCATCACGACCGAGCACTTCACATGCGGCGCATTGAGGCGGAGATCGTTGATCATCGCCTCGGTGAATCCCTTCACGGCAAATTTCGCCGCGCTGTAGGCGGTGTGCGACACGCCCATGCCGACCGAGGCCCAGAAGCCGTTGACGCTCGAGGTGTTGACGATGTGCGCCTCGTCGGCCTTCACCAACAGCGGCAGGAAGGTGCGGACGCCGAGATAGACGCCGCCCCAACAGATGTTGAAGGTGCGCTCCCACTGCTCGCGCGTGTTGGAGAACAGGCTGCCGCCGCCACCGATGCCGGCGTTGTTGAACAGCAGGTGGATCTTGTCGGTCGCCTGCTGCTCGATCAGCTCATCGCGAAAGCGCTTGTAGTGATCCTCGATCGAGACGTCGGCAACGTGCGTCGTGATGCGCAGGCCCTGCGGCAGCTTCTCGACCTCGCAGAGCCGCTTGGTCTCGGCCATCGCCTCGGCCGAGACGTCGCACATCGCGACATTGCAGCCCTCGGCAACGAGCTGCCGTGCCAGCTCGCGCCCCATGCCCGTGCCGCCACCGGTGATGACGGCGATCTTTCCGGCAAAATCCTTCATGTGAGATCCGTTCCTTCCTTATTTTTCTTGCCCTGGTTCTTCTTTGTTTCGGCCGGAGCGCGGATCGCAGTCCCAACCGCTTGGCTGCGGCACCTTACATCACCGAATTGTCGCCCAGCAACGGCGCCTCCTCACGCGCAAGTGAGCCGCTTGCAGCAAATTGAAGCAGCGGCGGCGTAACGAGATCATTCCGCGTTGCGAACAATCCGACATCGACAACAGGAGACGATGATCGTGCACATCCTGAACAGATTGGTCGCGACAACGCTGATGGCGATCGCGGCCGGAATTTCCACCGCGGCCGCGGCCGCCGAGGTAATGCCAGCGAAGCAGCGCAACAGCACCTGCGCAGATGGACCACGTTGATCGCAGAGCGCGGCGCGCGGCAGCGCGCGATCGTCATAGGCGGAGCTCTGACAATGCTGGGATCAGGTCGCCCGAATTCGAATACTTATTTGCGAAGCGCGTGAGCCTCACGCGATGATCGCGTGCATGTTGGCGGCAGGCCACGCCGCGTCATGATGCGGCCCGCGCTATTCGGCGGTCTCGATGCGCACGGATGCGCGCCGCCGCAGGACGCCGGCACCCGCGCTCAGGGCCAGCTTGAACAGGCCGCGCCACGAGAAATCGATGATCACCTCATGGTGCCGCAATCCCTTGCCGCCCTTCACCAGACCGAGATCCCGGATCAGGCAATAGTGGCCGCTGCTCATGCGCGCCAGGCGGCTGTTCTTGAAGCGTCCCATGAATGGCGAGAATGCACTGCGGATCGATTCCGTCAAATCTTGACGGCGTCGAATCGGCAAGGCGACGGCAACCCGATCGCCAGCCGCAGCTTGCGCGGGCCGCGCGCGCCACCATCGTCGACGCTGGCTGCCCCCTTGAATCAAAAACCTCCGGCAGGGCATTGCCGGAGGTTTGGGAGGCTTAGCAGCCAGCTAAGAGCCATCATTCAATGTGTTGGCCGTGCCGTATATAGTTTAGTAGATCAGGTAAGTAAATAAGTTTGCGGCTGATGAATCGCATGGCTCGTCTTCGTCGTTCGCGTGGACCGAAATGGACGCAGCTCAGCTCTTCTCGGAATCTCCCGCAAACAAAAAACCCCGGCAGTTGCCTGCCGGGGTTCTGTAGGATCGTGATCAGATCAACCGGTATTACCAGTTGCGCTGAGCGCGGAAGAGCATCTGGACAGTGTCCTGATCCTTCAGCTCGTAGGTCGCGGTCGGCTTGCCGATAGCAGTCGACGATGTGGTGATGATGCCCGCATACTTCTGATCGAGGTGCGAGTAGGTCACGTCGGCCGAGAAGGTCAGGTTCTTGACCGGGGTCCAACGGGTGATCACGCCGATCTGCGCGATGTTGTAGTCGGGGTTGCAGGCGGTCACGCCAGCGCCGCCAGCGAATGCGGCACGGAACGAACCACCGACGCCAGCAACGCCGCAGATGAGCGACTTAGCCGCGTCGTTGTACGAGACAGCGGCGAACGCACCGTACAAGCTGGTGTTCCAGTAGGGATCCCAGTTGTGGGTGTACGCACCGCGCATACCCCAGGTCTTGATGGACTGCTGCTGACCGCCGGGGCCGAACACCGTGTCGGGTGCCGTTCCGAAGCCAACGCTGCCATAGACGCCCGGCAGGCTCGAACCGCCGAAGATGGCGATCGAGCTGGCCTGGCTGGCCAGTTCCTGGATGTTGTAACGGGTCGCACCGTCGGTGTAGACGCCCTGGATGTTGATGGTGTCGCCGGGTCCGGTCGGGATGTTCTTGATCGACAGGGCCAACGCACCAGCCCAACCCCACTTGTCGTCGGGATGACCGGTCAACTCGGTGCCGCCGTAGTAGGCAGCGTGGTTGTCATGCGCGGCGACCGACGCCTGGAAGATACCCCAAGCCTGGTCGACCTTGAGCGAAGCGACGAAGTCCGGAGCGATCGTGCCGGCGTAGTCGCTGGAGCCGTAAGCACCACCGACACCGAGGTTGTTCACGCCAGCCTGCATGTAGGCAACCTGGTCCTGCGCCGACAGAGCGAGCGACACGCCGTTGCCGAACTGCGCGGTGTAGGTGAACTGGTTGATGCCGTTGGTGGTGTTCACGCCACCGACGAGCGCGTCGTAGTTGTTGCCCGGATAACCGTTCCAGGGGGCAGCGAACTGCGAGACCGCCTTACCCATCGTGAAGCCGGCGAACTGGATGAAGGCATAGTAGACGCCGACCGTACCGGCAGCGACGTTGCCCGAACCTGCGTTGTTCGGCGCAGAAGACGAGCCGATCGCCGAGTACACGGTCGAGCCGTTGCCCTGGCCGGCATAGGTGTCGGACGTCCAGGTGAACACCGCATCGAAATAGGTGCGGACCACGCCGTATTCGGTCGCGGTGCGCGTATCGATGTTGAAGTCTTCACGCGAACGCCAGGTGTAGCCGTTCGTGAAACGGTTGTTGGCACCGCTGGCGCCGTTGTAGTTCGCGCCGTACACGCTGTTGCCGTTCACCACGACGTCAGCACGCACATAGCCGCCCAGCTTGATGCAGGTGTCGGTGCCGGGGATGTAGTAGAAGCCCGGACCGTAAAGCGAGCAAACCTTCACGTACTCGACCGCTTTGGCCTTGACGGGAAGATCGGCCGCCTGTGCCCCGCCGACCGCGACCAGCGCAGCCGTCGAGCCCAGGATAAGGCTCTTCAAATTCATATTAAACCTCCAAGTTGCTCATATGCGGAGAGTCCGAGGCCGCGAGCGCCCCGTGATCCTCCCGCATTGTCCAAGACCGTTTTCCCCAAACCCCGCACCCTCAGATCAATCTGTGGTGTGCGACGGACTTGAACGATCACCGCAACGGGACGATCGAGATTCCCCTACCGCCGGGTTCAATATGCATTGGCGAGTTCGCCAATCAAAATAGTTTATAAAGTCAGGAATGCGAATGCGGCCACACTGTGTCTCGCCGGCAACGCTGCCTGTAAGCCCTTTGCTTACCTGAGAAAACTTGTCACACCGCAAATAGTCCAACCGTCACACGACCATCATAATTACTTTACGTTCACTTGCGTTCGTTGGCGGCTTGCGGGAAAAAACGTACTGCAGCGCAGAAAACAAGAAATAAATCAGCACAAAGCTGAGTCGGCGCCCGAGGGAAGAGGAAGCTGTGTCAGTGACAAGGAAGGATACGACGCGCCAGCGCGCCATCGAACATCTCGACATCATCAAGCGATTCACGCTCGAGATTTCCGCCATCAACTCGCATCTGGAGCGCGTCCGTCAGTTCTGGGGCAGGTCGCTTGGCGTCAGCGGTCCGCAATGGATGATTCTCATCGCGATCTCGGATCTCGACAAGGATGAGGGCGTGCCGATCAACGTGGTGTCGAAGCTGCTGCACGTCGACCCGTCGTTCGTGACCACGCAGTCCAAGCTGCTCGAGCAGAAGGAGCTGCTGCGGCGCGCGCCCTCCCCGGCCGATGCGCGCGTGGTCCGCCTGTCGCTGACCGACAAGACCAAAAAGCACCTCGCGGGCCTCGCCGAACAGCACAAGGCGTTCAAGAAAACCGTCTTCGAGGAGTTCAGCGAGCCGGAGCTGGCCGAGTTCACGGCCAAGCTTTCGATGCTCACCAACCGCCTGGAAAAGGCCTGCCTGATTGTTGCGATGGAGGCCGAAGCCTGAAGTCGCGGCCACATCGGCCGGAAGGAACGCCGCCGAACGTTCCGAAAAATGGTCGGAGCGAGAGGATTTGAACCTCCGACCCCTAGTCTCCCAGACTAGTGCGCTAACCGGGCTGCGCCACGCTCCGATGCCGTTCCATTAGCTGCGATCCTGCGTTCGCGCAAGGCGGGGCAGGCTCTCAAAGACTGTATTCCGAGGCCGGTTCCCTTGGCAGGCGTCCTTGCCTCAGCCGTCCTTCATCGCCGCGTCGATCATCTGCCGGCAGGCAACCAGCTCCTGCAGCACGCGTTCGAGTCGCTCCCGATCGACTGACGGGACGGAGGGACGAACCGGCGGCGCCACGGCGGGCGCCTTGCCCGGCTGGGCGTGCGCCTTGTAGGTCGACAGGATCGGATCCTCGTCGGGATCGACGAATCGGTAGTCGATTCCCTTCTCGTCGCCGTCGCCCTCCTCGCCGTCGAAATCGAGGCCGTCGCTGCTCTCGAGGTCGTCGGGCTCGGCCATGCTGTTGCCGACGGCTTCCTCGACCGCGCCGAACGAGACCGCCGCGGTCTGGTCGGCGATGCCCTGCACCGACTTGATGCCGTGCTCCTTCAGGATCCGCTGCACGCCGCGGATGGTGTAGCCCTCGCCGTACAGCAGCCGGCGGATGCCCTTGAGCAGGTCGACGTCGTCGGGGCGATAATAGCGGCGTCCGCCGCTGCGCTTCATCGGCTTGATCTGCGCGAAGCGCGTTTCCCAGAATCTCAGCACATGCTGGGGAATATCGAGTTCATCAGCGACCTCGCTGATGGTACGGAACGCATCCGGCGCCTTGTCCAAATGCCCGCTCCTCTGGCTTCAATGCCTGGAGCCTTTTCCGTTCCGATTGAATCGGAACGGGGCTCCGGATTCTAGTTTTGCCGCGTTTTCTTCACGCGAACCGGGTATCCACTTCGCTTGAAAACGCTCTAGTCGGCCTTGCTGCCGTCGCCATTGGTGACGACATGGCCATTGATCCGCTGCTTCAGGATCGCCGACGGCTTGAACACCATCACCCGCCGCGGCGAGATCGGCACCTCGGTGCCGGTCTTGGGATTACGCCCGATACGCTGGCCCTTCTTGCGCACCATGAAGGAGCCGAACGAGGACAGCTTCACCGTCTCGCCCTTTTCCAGGCAATCGGTGATCTCCTTCAGCACCAACTCGACAAATGCCGACGATTCCGTGCGCGACAGACCCACCTTTTGGTAGACCGCCTCACACAAATCGACGCGCGTAACTGTTTTTCCGGTTCCCGTGGTCATCGCCTGCCCCGCACTCTCGGCGAACAATTTCTTGACTGAAATTAAAAGCTTAGCGCGCAATGGTCAACAGCGACAAGCATCCGGGTGCAGGAAAGATACCAGCAACCTGTCGATACTCTTTGGCGATGCGCTACCAGCGCACGAGCGCCGAGCCCCAGGTGAAGCCGCCGCCCATCGCCTCGAACAGCACCAGATCGCCCTTCTTGACGCGCCCGTCCTTCACGGCGACCGACAGCGCCAGCGGGATCGAGGCCGCCGATGTGTTGCCGTGCATGTCGACCGTCAGGACCACCTTCTGCGGCGCAATATGAAGCTTGTGCGCCGACGCATCGATGATTCGCTTGTTGGCCTGGTGCGGAATGAACCAGGTGATGTCCTCGGCGGTGAAGCCGGTGGCGTTGAAGGCGTCGACGATCACGTCGGTGATCATGCCGACGGCGTGCTTGAACACCTCGCGGCCCTCCATCCGGAGATGCCCGACCGTCCTGGTCGAGCCGGGCCCGCCATCGACGAACAGCTTGGCCTTGTGGCGGCCGTCGGAGCGCAGATGCGTCGTCAACACGCCGCGGTCGCTGGTGGTGCCGGAGTGCTGCTGCGCCTCCAGCACGACCGCGCCGGCGCCGTCGCCGAACAGCACGCAGGTGCCGCGGTCGTTCCAGTCGAGGATGCGCGAGAAGGTTTCGGCACCGATCACCAGCGCCCGCTTGTGGGTACCGGCGCGCAGGAAATTATCGGCGGTGGCCAACGCGAAGACGAAGCCGGAACAGACCGCCTGCAGGTCGAAGGCGACGCCATGGTTGATGCCGAGCCCGTGCTGGACGGCGACCGCGGTGGCGGGAAAGGTGTTGTCAGGCGTTGAGGTCGCGAGCACGATCAGGTCGATCGACTGCGCATCAACTTGCGCATGGGCGAGCGCGGCCTGCGCAGCCTTGATCGCAAGATGCGAGGTGAATTCGTCGTCGGCCGCGATGTGGCGCTCGCTGATGCCGGTGCGCTGCACGATCCAGTCATCCGACGTGTCGATCCGGCTGGCCAGTTCGGCATTGGTCAAAACCCGCTCCGGCAAATATGAGCCGCAGCCGAGCACTACCGAACGTATAGCAGTCACGAGACAGCCTCCTGCGCGGTCTGCGCCTGCACCAGGGCGCTGCCGTCGCGATTGAGCATCTGATTGATCTTGGTGAGGAGATCGAAGTGGGCCATCTCATAGCCAACATCCACCGCATAGGCAAAGCCTTCCGCGTTGGTGCCGCCATGGCTCTTGACCACCACGCCCTTCAGGCCGAGCAGCAGGCCGCCATTCGACTTGTTGGGATCGAGCTTGTCGCGCAGCTTCTGGAACGCGCCGCGGGCCAGCAAATAGCCGATCCGCGCCAGCCAGCTCGATGACATGGCCTCGCGCAGCAGCGTGAACATCTGGCGCGCGGTTCCCTCGGCGGCCTTGAGCGCAATGTTGCCGCTGAAACCTTCCGACACGATGACGTCGGCGAGACCCTTGCCGATCGCGTCGCCCTCGACGAAGCCGATATAGTTGAACTGGGTCGAGTTCATCGCGCGCAGCATCTCCGCCGCCTCGCGGATTTCCCCGTGCCCCTTGATCTCCTCGGACCCGATATTGAGCAGGCCGACAGTCGGCCGTTCGAGGTTGAACAGCACGCTCGCCATGGCGCTGCCCATCACCGCCAGCGTCGCCAGATGGCGGGCGTCGCCGCCGATCGTGGCGCCGAGGTCCAGCACGACAGAGTCGCCGCGCAGCGTCGGCCACACCGCCGCAAGCGCCGGGCGGTCGACACCGGGCAGCGTCCGCAGATTGACGCTGCCCATCGCCATCAGCGCGCCGCTGTTGCCGGCGGAGACCGCAACGTCGGCCTCGCCATGCTTCACGGCGTCGATCGCGAGCCACATCGAGGACGCCCTGCGGGTCCGCCGCAGCGCCTGGCTCGGCTTCTCATCGTTCTTCACGGCGACGTCGGTATGGATCACTTTCGATACCGCCTTCAGCGCCGGATGCTTGGCGAGCTCCGGCTCGATCTGGGCCCGGTCCCCCACCAGCAGGAATTCGCTGTCGGGATGACGGCTTAACGAGATTGCGGCGCCGGGAATGACGACGGAAGCGCCGACATCGCCCCCCATGGCGTCAAGCGCTATTCGAACCTTTTGAGGCATGAACGTCCCGGAAGCCTGCTTTCCCGCAGCCTTCAGACGAAGACCGCGAGCTTGAAGTCACCGCCGTCAACGGCGCGCGGCGAAACACCAACTCGCGTCCCGGCCGGGCCGCGACAATAGCGTGTCCTCGATCCGACACAACCTCTTGACCGCAAATGAGGCAGCTGCCGAACCGTCACGCAACACATCAAAGCATACCAGAAATACATTGTATTTCAATGTATTGTGACGCTTATTTGAAGTAACCGGGAACGCCGCTCGCGCAAGCTTGCAGGCAAGCCATCCCCGCAAATGTGGCGCCGGCTACCCTCAATTCCCCTTGGGCTTCTTGCCGTCCGGCTTTTCCTTCAGCGCCTTCAGCGCCGCGAAAGGATGATTTTCCGGGTCAGGCGCTTCAACCTTCTGTTCAAAGACCGCATCCACCTTGCGCGGATACGGGTCTATGCCGAGAAACAGCGCATCGGTGGCGAGCCGGCCGATGTCGATGAAGCCGCCGACGATCGGCTCCGGCGGGTCCGGCGTTTCCTCATCGCTGTCATCGGCGTCGTCGACCAGGTCGGCCATTTGCGGAATCTGCTCGGGCGGCGCGAACACCACATCGATCGGCTCATCGATCTCGTTCTCGATCGGATCGAGCGTCACCACGCAGGTCTGCCCGATCCTGGCCTTAACTCTGCCGGTGACGTGGTAGCTGCCGTCGCGCTTGGGCTGCAGGTCGAACTCTGCATGCGCGGAGACGACTTCCCGTAACTCGGCAACTTCGGCCATCGCCTTGCGCGCCGCCTCGTCGGCCGCGATCTCGCGATGCAGGCCGGTCTCCGGGATCTGCGCGACATTGACGAGAACCCGCCAAGGGTCGCGGTCGCGCCGTGCATCGGGCTGCCCTGTGGTGCCGCCGCTCATGCCGCCGTCCCCGCAGCCTGTGGTACCGGAAAGCGCCACGCGCCCTTGGCCAACGCCGCGAGATCGGCGCGCGCCAGCTCTTCGATCGCCTCCCGGGCGTAGGCGGCGAGCTCGCGGGCCTTGTCGATGTTCTGACCGTTGAGGATGTTCTTGCAGAACGACTCGGCCAGGGCCGCCTCGCTGTCGGTCAGCGCCAGATCATAGGCCGCGGTGCGGCCGTAGAAGGCTTCACCGAAGGCCTGCATGCGCTTGGGCACCGTGAGATCGCCAACGCCCATTTCGCGCAGATTGTCGTCCATATCGATGCAGAAATGATCGAACAGCGCCTGGGACAGCCCCACGCCGCCCTCGACGGATTTGAGGCGCCGCAGCACCAGCCACAGATGCATCAGAAGCAGGTCAAAACGGCCGTTAACCGTGTCCGGAACGCCCAAGTCACGGTAAAACAACGGTTCTCGCGCCTGCGTCACGATCATGCCATAGATGGTCTCAATGGTGCTGCGCGCGGGCACCCGGGGTCTTCTGAAGTGATTGAACGGCCAAAGCATGACGGGTTCCGGCTGCCGGTCCCCAAAGGGTCGCCTGTTGAGAGGCCGCCCATTGGAGCTCGGCATGATTGCAATCCATTGAGCTGCCCGGTACGTCAATGCCTCGGCCGATGCAAGGGGACGGATCAGTTCCGCCGATGAACCACACTCTTTCACGACAGTCTCGCGCCGCTTCCGCGCGCGGGTTCTTTTCGCGTCTCCGCGCCGTCGCGGCGATTGGCCTCGTCTGCGCCGCACTCGGCGGCTGCGCCGGCGAACAATTCCAGAAGGGCTACATCCTGCCCGAAGGGGCGCTCGAGCAGATCCCGATCGGCGCGAGCCAGGACCAGGTGCTCATCGTCCTCGGCACGCCCTCGACGGTCGCAACGCTGGACGGCGAGGTGTTTTATTACATCTCGCAACGGACCTCCCGCCCGGTCGCCTTCATGAATCAGCGGGTGATCGACCAGCGCGTGATCGCGGTCTATTTCGACAAGAACCGGCAGGTGCGCCGGCTCGCCAATTACGGCCTGAAGGACGGCAAGATCTTCGACTTCGTCAGCCGGTCCACGCCGACGTCGGGCCAGGAAATGTCCTACCTGACACCGCTCTTCAAGCTGCTGAGCTTCAACTAGAGCGAAGTGGACTCCGGTTCGCGTGAGAAAACGCGTCAAACCGGAGTCCAGAGCATGAGCCGCTGCGCCAAGTTGTCGCTTGCCCGAGGGGCAAGCGGTCCCCTAGTTTGCTCGCAAACAAGAGTCTGAGCAGGGGGTAAACGCATGAGAGCCAAGAGATTTTCCCGTCGTACGGTATTGTCGGGCACAGCCGCAATGACGGCCGCGTCGATCCTGCCGCGCACAAGCCTCGGCGCCGGCGACTGGCGGCCGACCGAGACCGTCCGCATCATCGTGCCGGCGGCAGCCGGCGGCTCGACCGACGTGATGGGGCGGCTGCTCGCGGCGCATTTGCAGCCGCTCTGGGGCCAGTCGGTGGTGGTGGAGAATCGCTCCGGCGCCGGCGGCACCATCGGCACATCCGAGGTCGCGCGCGCCAAGGGCGACGGCCACACCATCCTGATCGGCAATCCCGGCCCCAACGCGATCGCCTACAGCATCTTTCGCAACCTGACCTACAAGGCCGACCAGTTGCAGCCGGTCTCCAACATGATCCGGATCCCGAACATCGTGTCGGCGCATCCGTCGACCGGCCTCAAATCGATCCCCGAATTGATTGCCTTCCTGAAGAAGAACCCGGACAAGCTCACCTACGGCTCGTCCGGCACCGGACAGAGCCCTCACCTCACCGGCGCCTGGTTCCTGCAACTCACCGGGCTGAAGATGACGCATGTGCCGTTCCGCGGCGCCGGTCCCGCATTGCAGGCGGGGCTCGCCGGCGACATCCAGATCCTGTTCGACAATCTCTATCCGTCACTGCCGCAGGTGCAGGACGGCAAGCTCAACGGCCTCTGTGTCACCACGCCGGAGCGCAGCGATTCCGCACCGAACCTGCCGACGATGCGCGAGGGCGCGCCGGAACTGGCAAAGTTCGACGTCTCGTCCTGGTTCGGCGTCTTCCTGCCGAAGACCGCGCCCGCCCCGGTGCTCGACGAACTGAACCGCCAGGTCAAGGCGATGCTGGAGCGCGACGACGTCAAGAAGAACATCGCCGGCATGGGCGCGCGCGCCGACTACGGCACGCCCCAGCAATTCTCCGACTTCGTCGATGCCGAGACGAAGAAGTTCGCCGCGATCATCGAGAAGGAAGGCTTGCAGATGGAGGTGAAATAGCCTCCGAACAAGGCTCGCGCCGCGTACTCGGCGTCATCCCCGCGCAAAGGCTTCGCCTTTGTCGCTGGAGGAGCCGCGCGCTTGCGCGGCGTCTCGAAGGATGGCCGCATGCACCGCCTCTCATCCTTCGAGGCTCGCCCAGCGGCGCAATTGCGCCGCAAGGCTCGCACCTCCAGCGACAAAGGCGAAGCCTTTGCGCGGGGATGACGACTGCCGAGCTGTCGGGCGGATCGGCCGACCGCGTCCGCCATAGCGGTTGCGGCCAACGCTACGACGACTTGTTGATCTTCTTGACCTTGGCGTCGGTTGCTTCAATCGACATCGCCAGTTCCATGATCGCCTTCGACAGCAGCTCGATGGCCTCCTTCTGATCCTGTGATTTGGAAGCGCGGAGCGCGTAGTTCCGTGCGGATGAGAGTGACATCGATTGATCTCCGTGTTGTTCGCGTCTGGTTCTCGGCGGATATCGTTGAAAGTCGATCAGTTCGGTAAGCACGCCGAACGAAGCCATGCAGAAATAAAAATCCCGCGGCTCGCACCGCGGGATTTTGCGCTTCAGTCGTGTCGCGCCGCTCAGTGCGCCAGGATCGCCAGCAGCAGCAGCGCCACGATGTTGGTGATCTTGATCATCGGGTTCACCGCTGGGCCCGCCGTGTCCTTGTAGGGATCGCCGACGGTGTCGCCGGTCACCGCGGACTTGTGGGCGTCAGAGCCCTTGCCGCCGTAGTGGCCGTCCTCGATGTACTTCTTGGCGTTGTCCCATGCGCCGCCGCCCGAGGTCATCGAGATCGCGACGAACAGACCGGTGACGATGACGCCGAGCAGCATGGCACCGACCGCGGAGAAGGCCGCCGACTTGCCGGCTGCGCCGCCGCCCGCGATCGCGTAGATCAGGAAGTAGACCACGATCGGCGACAGCACCGGCAGCAGCGACGGGATGATCATCTCCTTGATCGCCGCCCGGGTCAGCAGGTCGACCGCCTTGCCGTAGTCCGGCTTGTCGGTGCCCTGCATGATGCCGGGCTTTTCGCGGAACTGACGGCGCACTTCCTCGACGATCGCACCGGCGGCGCGACCGACCGCGGTCATGCCCATCGCACCGAACAGATACGGCAGCAGGCCGCCGAACAGCAGGCCGACCACGACGTAAGGATTGTTCAGGGAGAAGTCCGGGTTGACGCCCTTGAAGTAGGCATGGGCGTTGGCGTCGCTGATGAAGAATTTGAGGTCCTGGTTATAGGCCGCAAACAGCACCAGCGCACCGAGACCGGCGGAGCCGATCGCGTAGCCCTTGGTCACCGCCTTGGTGGTATTGCCGACCGCGTCGAGCGCGTCGGTCGACTTGCGCACTTCCTTGGGCAGTCCCGCCATCTCGGCAATGCCGCCGGCGTTGTCGGTGACGGGGCCGAAGGCGTCGAGCGCGACGATCATGCCGGCCAGCGCCAGCATGGTGGCGGTCGCGATCGCGATGCCGAACAGGCCGGCCAGGCTGTAGGTGACCAGGATGCCGGCGATGATCACGATCGCGGGCAGCGCGGTCGCTTCCATCGAGACCGCAAGACCCTGAATCACGTTGGTGCCGTGACCGGTGACCGAGGCCGAGGCGATCGACTTCACCGGGCGATAGTCGGTGCCGGTGTAGTATTCGGTGATCCAGATGATCAGGCCGGTGACGACGAGACCGACCACGCCGCACCAGAACAGCGCCATGCCGGTATAGTCGACGCCGTCGAGCTTGCCGAAGCCGACCAGCCAATTGATCACGAGCGCGACGCCGACCAGCGACAGGATGCCGGTGGCGATCAGGCCCTTGTAGAGGGCGCCCATGATGGACTGGCTGGCACCGAGCTTGACGAAGAAGGTGCCGACGATCGAGGTGATGATGCAGATACCGCCGATCGCGAGCGGCAGCGTCATCATGTTCACCAGGATCGGCGTCTTGGCGAAGAAGATCGCCGCGAGCACCATGGTGGCGACCGCGGTCACCGCATAGGTCTCGAACAGGTCCGCCGCCATGCCGGCGCAGTCGCCGACGTTGTCGCCGACGTTGTCGGCGATGGTGGCCGGGTTACGCGGATCGTCCTCGGGGATGCCGGCCTCGACCTTGCCGACGAGGTCGCCGCCGACGTCCGCACCCTTGGTGAAGATGCCGCCGCCGAGACGGGCGAAGATCGAGATCAGCGAGGCGCCGAAGCCGAGCGCCACCATGGCGTCGACCACGGTGCGGCTGCCCGCTTCCAGACCCATGAACTTGACCAGCACCATAAAGTAGATGGTGACGCCGAGCAGCGCGAGACCGGCAACCAGCATGCCGGTGATCGCGCCCGCCTTGAAGGCGAGCTCGAGGCCGCCGGCGAGCGAGGTGGTTGCCGCCTGCGCGGTGCGGACGTTGGCGCGCACCGAGACGTTCATGCCGATGAAGCCGGCAGCCCCCGACAGGATGGCGCCGATCGCAAAGCCGATCGCCACGAGCAGGCCCAGGAAGTAGGCCAGCACAACGAAGATCACGATACCGACCATGCCGATCGTAGTGTACTGCCGCCGCAGATAGGCCTGTGCGCCCTCGCGCACCGCGGCCGCGATTTCCTGCATGCGGGCATTGCCCGCATCCGCGTTCAAGACCGACTGCGTCGCCCAGATCGCGTAGACGATGGAAAGCGCCCCGCAGAGCACAATCAACCATAAAGCTGTCATGTTGCCTCAGATCCTTGATGTAACCCCCGCGCCTTCTTGTGCCGCTAGGGGGCGGCAGGCGCTTATTTTGCGAGGACAATCCTCCCCAAAAACGGATTGCCTCAAATCGGGCGCGACCTTGCCAAAATCGTTACCGGTGTGCAACGCCACCTGTGGCCGAAAACGCCGATATCGGCAGCTATTTAGAAGGAAAATCGGCGCCATCAGGCGCGGGAAGTCTCGCGCTCGTTGCGTTCCGACGCGTTTCCTAACGCGAACCGGTGCCCGCTGCGCTCGAAAACGCTCTAGAAATGGCTGTAGGACAGCCGCTTCAACTTCAGTTCCCGACCCTGCCCGTCAAGGAGGCTTGGTGGCGACGAGCCTGCAATCAGGCCGCCGATTGCGGTTACCGCGACCTTGGCCTGCCGTGCGTCCCGCAGAAACGCGTCGACATGATCGCTCGGGACCGCGCACAAGAGCTCGTAATCATCACCGCCGGCCACCAACGTCTCGATATCAATCGCCTTGCGCGCGAGCAGCCCTGCGGCTGCAGACGACAACGGCACACTCGGCACATTGATCACGGCCGCCACACCACTGGCTGCGCAAAGCTTGGCCAGATCGCCGGCAAGACCGTCGGACACATCCATCGCGGCGCTGGCGTGGGTGCGGACGGCCTTGGCCAAGGAATTGCGCGGCTGCGGAACGCGGTAACGGGCGGCAAGAAAATCCCGCCCGACGACATCGTCCGCCAGAGCCGCGGCGACCGGGCCACCCCGGAGTACATCGAGGCCGAGCGCGGCGTCTCCGATTGTGCCGGTGACGAACACACGATCGCCCGCCTGAGCCCCCGCGCGATGCACCATCGTGCCCTGCGGCACCCGGCCGAACGCGGTGATCGAGATCATCAGCGGCCCCGGTGTCGAGACCGTGTCGCCACCGAACAGCGGGCAGCCGAAATGCGCGGCGTCCTCGCCGAGCGCCCGGGCAAACGGCTTCAGCCAGGCCTCCTCGGCGCCGCGCAGCGCCAGCGTCAGCACGAAGCCTGCCGGCACCGCGCCCTTGGCGGCGATGTCGGAGAGGTTCACCCGCAGCGCCTTGCGCGCCAGCGTGTCGGGCGGATCGTCGAGAAGGAAGTGCACGCCCTCGACGATGGCGTCCGTGGTGACCACGATGTCCTCGCCATCAGCCCTCAGCGCGGCGGCGTCATCGTCGAGCCCGAACGCACCCGGATCGGTCGCGAGCGGCTTGAAATAGCGCGCGATCAGGGAGTCTTCGCCGGATATCGGTTTGTCGCTCTGCGTCACGATAGCAGCCCCGTCATCCTGAGGTGCGAGCGGAGCGAGCCTCGAAGGATGCACGGCCCCAGCCGGGCCGCCGCCCTTCGAGACGGCCGCTGCGCGGCCTCCTCAGGGTGACGGTCAAGCGATCATATGTCTCCACTCAGCTCCGCACAAACTCGTCGCCGCGGAACTGGCGCGCGATCTGGTCGAGCACGGCGTTGACCATGCCGGTTTCGTCCTTCTCGACGAAGGCGTGCGCGACGTCGACATATTCGGAGACCACCACCCGGCCCGGCACGTCCTTGCGATGCTCCAGCTCGTAGGACCCTGCCCGCAGCACCGCGCGCAGGATGGCGTCGATCCGCTTCAGCGGCCAGCCCTTCGACAGCGCCTCGTCGATCAGCGGATCGAGCTTGGCCTGGTCGCGCACCACGCCGGAGACCACGTCGCGGAAAAACGCGGCTTCTGCCGGCAGGTATTTCTCGCCTTCGACCTCGTTGCCGAGCCAGTGGCTCTCGAACTCGGCGAAGATGTCGTTGATACCGGCGCCGCCAATGTCCATCTGGTAGAGCGCCTGCACTGCCGCGAGCCGTGCCGCGCCGCGGCGGTTGGCTTTTCTGTCGGGAGCTTTCGCGGGCTTCTTGTTGTCAGCCATGGTCAGGCCTTTGCCAGGCGGCGTTTGATCCGCAGCATCGCCAGCGCCGCGCGCGCCGCGTCGCCGCCCTTGTTCAGCTCGCTGGCGCGCGCCCGCGCCCAAGCCTGCGCCTCGGTGTTGACGGTGAGGATACCGTTGCCGAGCGGGAATTTCCGGCTGACGGCCAAATCCATCAATCCGCGCGAGGACTCCTGCGAGACGATTTCGAAATGGATGGTGTCGCCGCGCACCACGCAGCCGAGCGCGATCGCCGCGTCATAGGGCTTGCCGTTCGCTTCAGCCGCATCGATCGCGATGGCGATCGCCGCCGGAATCTCCAGCGCGCCCGGCACCGTGATCACGTCATGGCTGACGCCTGCGGCCTTGATCTCGGCAAGCGCGCCTTCCAGCAGCGCATCCTGGATGTCGTCATAAAACCGCGCCTCGACGATCAGCACGCGTGCGCCGGTAATGTCGGTCTGGTCCTTCAGGGGTGCGCGCCGCGCGTCAGCCATTGCAATACCAATCGGAACTTGGGGAGGAGTTGTGCAGCGTTTTAGGCGCAGCAGGGGCTAAAGCCAAGGGCAATACTGGCCCGGATGTCATCGCGATCAGCCCGATTTTTCAGGCCGGGTTCGCCTGCAATGCATAGGCCCGGGACTGGAAATCGCCCCGAAGCGAATAGGCAGATAAGGATGCCTGCCTCGGCCGCAATGTCCGGGCCGAAGCTATTTCATCTCCGACAGCCGCGCCGCGTAGCGGGCCATCAGATCGACCTCGATATTGACCTCGCTGCCGGCCTTCCAGCCGCTCAGGGTCGTGACAGCAAGCGTGTGGGGGATGATCAGCACCGAAAATGTCACGTCATCGACCGTATTCACGGTCAGCGACACGCCGTCCAGCGTGATCGAACCCTTCGCCGCGATGAAACGCGCCAGTTCGCGGCTGGTTCGCAGCTCGAAGCGCGCCATGTCGGGCAGGTCGTCGCGCTTGACGATGGTCGCGATCCCGTCGGCATGCCCGGCCACGATGTGACCGCCGAGTTCGTCGCCGATCTTGAGCGCGCGCTCGAGGTTGAGCTTGCCGCCCTGCGCCCAATGCTTGGCGGTGGTCATGCCGAGCGTCTCGGCCGCCGCATCGACATCGAACCAGGTCTTGCCATCGGCGGTGCCGGAGGCGACGACGGTGAGGCAGACGCCGTTGCAGGCGATCGAGGCGCCGTCGGCGATCGTGGTCTGGTCGTAGTCGCAGGCAATCCGCATCCGATGCAGTTGCCCCTGCGCTACCTGCTTCAGGCTGGTGATTTCACCGATATCGGTGACAATTCCGGTAAACATTACGCACGCTCGTAGATCATGAGACTGTCTTTGCCGAGGGTTTCGCTAGCACGAAGGCGAAAGGCCGGCGACTGCGTGATTGCGTCGAGCGGCATTGCGTCCAGCGCGGGAACGCCGTCGGCACCGATCGCATCAGGTCCGCGCAACAGCCAGATCTCGTCGACAAGGCCGGCTGCCACGAAAGAATTTGCCACGCGCGATCCGCCCTCGACCAGCAGCCGCGATATCCCCTTCTCCGCCAGCGCATGCAAGACGGCCGGCAGATCGAGACCTTCAGGCGCGCTGGCGGCGATGCGGATCACCTGCGCGCCGGCGGCGCCGAGCTTCACAGCGGCAGGCGCCTCCGCCATGTCAGAGGTCAGCACCCAGAGCGGCGTCTCGCGCGCCGAATGCACCAGGCGGCCGTCGCCTGAAATCCGCAGCGCGCGGTCCAGCACCAGGCGCACCGGCGAGCGCGCCGCCATCCCCGGCAACCGGCAGGTCAAGAGCGGATCATCTGCCTTGACCGTGCCGATGCCGACCAGGATCGCATCGCTCTGCGCGCGCAGCAGATGCACCCGGGTCCGCGCGGCCTCGCCTGATATCGCGACCGGCTTGTGGCCGCTGGCAGCGATCTTGTCGTCGGCGGACACCGCGAGCTTGAGGATCACATGCGGGCGCTTGTCGCGGATGCGGCGAAAGTGTCCGGCATGGTCGCGCGCAGCTTCCGCCGCACACAGCCCGACATCGACCGCGATGCCGGCGGCGCGCAGCTTGGCGTGCCCCTGCCCGGCAACTTCCGGATTGGGATCCTCGATCGCCGAGACGACGCGGGCGAGCCCGGCCGCAACCACGGCGTCCGCACAGGGCGGCGAGCGGCCGAAATGCGAGCAGGGTTCGAGCGTGACGTAGAGCGTGGCGCCGCGCGCGGCGGCACCTGCGCGCCGCAGCGCCTCGACCTCGGCATGCGGCCGGCCGCCTGCTTGCGTCCAGCCGCGGCCGACGATGATGCCGTCCTTGACGATCACGGCGCCGACCGCCGGATTGGGCCAGGTACGCCCGAGCCCGCGCCGGCCAAGCGCCAGCGCCAGTTGCATGAAGCGCAGATCGGCCGCCTTTGCCGCTTCCTTGGCTTCTTTGGCCTTCTGCGCGTACTGGTCTTCCAGAATGCGGAAGATCATTTGCGTAGCGTCGCGAGCCGCGGGTCCTCTTCGCCGGTCAACTCGTCGAGCACGGCCTCGAAGTCCTTGGCCTCGCGGAAGTTGCGATAGACTGAGGCGAAGCGCACATAGGCGACGTCGTCGAGCTGGCGCAGATGCTCCATCACGATCTCGCCGATCGCTTCCGAGGAGACCTCGGCTTCGCCGCCGCTTTCGAGCTCGCGCACGATGGTCGACACCATCTTCTCCACCCGCTCGGATTCCACCGGGCGCTTGCGCAAGGAAATCTGCAGCGAGCGCACCAGCTTGTCGCGGTCGAACGGCACGCGGCGGCCGTTGCGCTTGATGACGGTCAGCTCGCGCAACTGCACCCGCTCGAAGGTCGTGAAGCGGAAGTTGCAGGCCATGCAGACGCGACGCCTGCGAATGACCGCGGAGTCCTCGGTCGGACGCGAGTCCTTGACCTGCGTATCGAGAGAATTGCAGCTCGGGCAGCGCATCCGACGGGACCTCTACACGAGCATGATCCGGAAAAGTGCGAAGCGGTTTTCCGAAGAGATCATGCTCAAAAAAACGAACGGGCCTTACTGATAGATCGGGAAGCGATCGGTCAGCGCCTTGACGCGCTCCTTGATCGCGGCCTCGGCCAGCGGCGCCTTGCCGTCGGGCGACTGCGCCAGCGCGTTCAGCACTTCCGCGATCATGCCGCCGACCTGCTTGAACTCGGCGACGCCGAAGCCGCGCGTGGTCGCCGCCGGCGTGCCGAGACGCAGGCCCGAGGTGACGAACGGCTTTTCGGGATCGAACGGGATGCCGTTCTTGTTGCAGGTGATGGCAGCGCGCACCAGCGCCTTCTCGGAGATGTTGCCCTTCAGGCCCTTCGGCCTGAGGTCGACCAGCATCAGATGGTTGTCGGTGCCGCCCGAGACGATGTCGAGGCCGTGGCCGCGCAGCGTCTCCGCCAGCGCCTTGGCGTTCTCGACCACGTTCTTGGCGTAGACCTTGAAGTCGGGCCGCAGCGCTTCGGCGAACGCCACCGCCTTGGCGGCGATGACGTGCATCAGCGGACCGCCCTGCAGGCCCGGGAAGATCGCCGAGTTCAGCTTCTTGGCCAGCGTCTCGTCATTGGTGAGGATCAGGCCGCCGCGCGGGCCGCGCAGCGACTTGTGCGTCGTCGTGGTGGTGACGTGGGCGTGCGGCACCGGCGAGGCATGCACGCCGCCGGCCACGAGGCCCGCGAAATGCGCCATGTCGACCAACAGATACGCGCCGACCGAGTCCGCGATCTCGCGGAAGCGCTTGAAGTCCCAGGCGCGCGAATAGGCCGAGCCGCCGGCGATGATCAGCTTCGGCTTGACCTGCTCGGCCTGCTTCTGCACCGCGTCCATGTCGATGATCTGGTCCTCGCGGCGCACGGTGTAGTGCGCGGCCTTGAACCACTTGCCGGACATGTTGACCGGCGAACCGTGGGTGAGATGGCCGCCGGCCGCGAGGTCGAGGCCCATGAAAGTGTCGCCGGGCTGCAGCAGAGCCAGAAACGCCGCCTGGTTCATCTGGCTGCCGGAGTTCGGCTGGACGTTGGCGAAGCCGGCGCCGAACAGCTTCTTGGCGCGCTCGATCGCCAGCGTCTCGGCGACGTCGACCCACTCGCAACCGCCGTAGTAGCGCGCACCCGGATAACCCTCCGCGTATTTGTTGGTCATCACCGAGCCCTGCGCCTCCAGCACGGCGCGGCTGACGATGTTTTCGGAGGCGATCAGCTCGATCTCATGACGCTGCCGGCCGAGCTCGCCCTTGATCGCGGCGGCGATCTCGGGATCGGCCTCGGCGAGGGTCGCGGTGAAGAAGGAATCGGGCGCGGAAGCGGTCTTGGTGGATGAGGTCATCGGCGAAATATCTCCACCGCCGCAAGCCTTTAGGCAGGATGCGGACGGTCACGAGTGGCGGTCGAAGCTGGTTTCAGAGCGTTATCACATCGCCCCAAATTGGCCAAGCGGTTGCGGTCCCTGCCGGTCAATTATGCCAGATATGGTGGGGATGGCGGGGATTGCCAGCCGGCCGGACGGCCCGCCCGGGGACCCGGTTCCAGGCGCCAACCGCTCGTCTAGCGCTTACTTCCAACAATAATGATGGAACAGAGGACGTTTCGGACTTGAGGCAATAGGCCGGGTCCGGCTCCGCAAACGCGTCTGGCGGCGCGAACCGAACTGGCTCGCCTTCTAAGCGGCGGCTCGTCGCTACCAGTGCGCTCCGAAAGAGCATGCCCCGCTCCCGAATCTCGATCAGTCGTCCGACTCTACGGTGACTTGCGATGAAGCAAAGAGCCCTAGATCGGCAAGCAATAACTTCATTTCTACCGGTATCTCATGAACAGCCATCGCGTCCACAATCGACGTTGCTGTCAGATTGATCCCAAACTGATCTTGCAAGTGTGCGTTCATCGCGCTGAGGGCTTCCTTGCCAGGGATGACGGCTAGTCGATTGTCTTGCGAGCCCCACAATTCTTCAAATTCAGTTATTATCGCTTCGCTGAACGTAGCTTCGTTTACGCCGGAAGACCGGTGCCTCTCGAAGTTTCGACGAGCAGTAAGGTACTGAGCCTGGACGTAGGCCTTCTTTTGACGAGCGAAATCGTCCAGAAACTCCGCCGCGAATGGCTCGAATTTTGTTCGCCCGACTTTGCCGGACCTCCGCGCCTGATCAGCAGCTTTTCGCTCGGCCGCACGATCAATGGCTGCCGGAACAAGCACAAAGTTCTCAATTTCTTTCCGATGATGGATGTGCACGACCGAACAAAATTTCTCACATTCCAACGTGATAGACTCTCGCTCAACCTGACTTCGATAATCCTTGTCGAGAATTGCGGCAGCGAGTATCTTGCGCCCTAGTGTGGTCTCCATTCCGATCTTGAGGCTTCGAATTCTTTCTGGATTGAAACCTTCGACAGGAATAACTGCGAACTGCGTTCTGTTGCCAACGTTTACGTATTCAAGCTTCAGAGCGAACTTCGACAGCAGTTGAAAGTCCTGCCCCTCTACGAAAACGGCGCGTCGTGACTTGGCAAGCTGTGTCAAGATCGGATTCAAGTTCGAACCCAATATCGAGAACACTTCCTCCAGCTGACCTGGCTGTTTGATTCTGCGTCCCGTTCTCCGTTGCTTGTTGATCAACACAATGTCGTCGATTTCGGCTTCAGTGATGATCTCGGTCGAATGAGTAGCGATCAAGATGTCGGGCCCCATGTCTCTGAGAAGCTCGATCAACTGTCGCTGCAACTCCGAATGGAGGTAGATGTCCGGCTCATCAATTAAGAACAACGCGGTATCCCGCGACTGCACGATATGGGTCAACATCTGACACCAAACCTGAAATCCGAAGCCAGCCCAGAAAATTTCTCGTGGAATTCGCTCCTCGGGGCAAAACATGTGGAGACGCGGTTTTCCGTGCGTGGTCTCGACGACCGGGCGCTCTATGTCCATTCCTGGCCACGTCCGAACGAGAGCTGAGCGAAATTCGTCGAACTTTTCAGGAAAATGGTACCAAATATTTCGAAAGTTTCGCGCTGCGCGATAATTGAACAGGGCGAGCCGCGCAGCTTCTTGCTCAAACAGGTTTTCGTTGTGTTCTAACGGGCCAAGGATCGGCACAAAGCCAATTCTACAGTTGAAGGGCGATCTAAACGTACTGGGCGTAAACTGCGATTTTCCGCCCGACTGAGCGATCAAATAACAAACTCCTTGCTCGGGAAAGTAGAGTATCAATGTATTGGAATTTGATAGTTTGAACCGAATGGTAGCTGACTCGGAGTCATCGTAATTGTAGAAGAGATTCTCCTCGGCTATCGAAATGCTACTCAGATCGATGCTGTAGCCGTGAGTCATTCCTATATCGCTTGGGCCGCGAATTACCTCAGGCCGTCGGCTGAAGGCCCGCCGCATGCCGGCGGCGAGGATTCGGAACGCAGCCAGAATGGTCGATTTTCCAGCGTTATTCGGCCCCACTAGGATATTGAAGTGCTGAAGTGACAGATTGAACTTCCTAAATGCTTTGAAGCGGTGAAACTCCACCCCAACGAAGCGAGTTGCATCGTCATTTCTCATAGCTCCCCCGATTGTTGTCGCGCCGGAAACGTCTCTTTGCAGGGCACGCCCTGCCCCACTCGCGCCCACCACTTCCAGTTGTTACACTCTGGGTGGCCGTGAGCACCAACCGCAACGCCTCCTTTCGTCTAAAATCCGCACCCGGTCGTACCCCGCAGGAGCGGATGTACGATCATGACCGTGAGGTTTGCAGCTTCTTGCCGAATCGCTGGCGAAGACAGAGTTACGCCCCCTCCCGATAGCTCGGACGCCGGGATTGGCAGCTCAAGGTATCGACCTCCCTTGAACTCGGCGAAAACAGGTAGCCGATCATTCGGCTTGCGGCTCTCCCGATCACGCGACGACCGCTTCTCTCGATCACCACGCGCTCGATCGTGATGCATCGAGTCACGAGACGATTTTTGAATCGTTCGATTTTTGAATCGTTCAACACTGGATCGATTCAAAGCTCTCACGCGATGCGTGCAATTGCGCGTCATGCGCCGTTGTCTCCTGGTCACACAGCCAAGCTTTGCGCGCAACTTCGACAGCTTCTAACCGCGTGCAGGCTGCTCGCGAAAATCACCGTGATAACGACTCGCTCAAGATTTTTTTACGGAGCGTGGAATAAATGTCGTGCAGGTGGATTCGGCCGCAGCGGTTTGCTGCTTCGGCTGTCGTTGTGTTTTCGGTTGTTGGTGCGGACGATGTCTTCGCCCAGACGCAATTGCCGTCCGTGACCGTCGAAGCGCCGCAGCGGCAAGCGGCGCGATCGCAGCAGCCCGCGCAACGAACCGCACGCCCGCGCAGTGCCTCGCGCCGCGCGACAGCCGCGCCAGCGGGCGCGCAGCCACAACTCGCACAGCAGCCGGCAGGCGCCGGCGGCGGGCGCGAACGCGCCAACGGCCCGGTCACCGGTTATCTGGCGCGGCTCAGCGCCAGCGGCACCAAGACCAGCACGCCGATCATCCAGACACCGCAATCGGTGTCGGTCATCAGCGCCGAGCAGATCCGCGACCAGAAGATCGTCAGCAAGTTCGACGAGGTGCTGCGCTACACGCCGGGCGTCATCGGCGGCACCTATGGCGCCGATTTCCGCAACGACTGGTTCATGATCCGCGGCTTTCCCGCGCAGAACGAGTCGCTTTTCCTCGACGGCCTGCAGCTGTTCTACACCTCCTATGCGAGCTGGAAGCTGCAGCCCTTCAATCTCGAACGCGTCGAGGTGCTGCGCGGTCCGTCCGGCATCCTGTATGGCGGCTCGGCGCCGGGCGGCCTCGTCAACGCGGTGAGCAAGCTGCCGCAGGCGGAGCCCATTCGCTACATCGAGACCGGCGTCAACAATTTCGGCAACGCCTATACCCAGTTCGATATCGGCGGCGCGACGGCGCAGCCCGGCAATGGCCAGGTGCAGTACCGCCTGGTCGGCCAGGCCCAGGGCGGCGGCACCCAGACCGACTATGTCTACGACAACAACTTCTTCTTTGCCCCGTCGGTGACCTGGCGGCCCGATGCCGACACCAGCCTCACCGTGTTCGGCATGGCCTCGCACAGCAACACCCGCGCGCTGAACTTCCTGCCCTATGTCGGCACCGTCACCAACGCGCCGTTCGGCCGGATTCCGACCAGCCTGTTCGTCGGCGATCCCAGCGCCGACCAGTTCCGCCGCGACCAGCAGATGGTCGGCTACCAGTTCCAGAAGAGCGTGACTGACAGCGTCGATTTCCGCCAGAACGCGCGCATGGCGCATGTCGACGTCTATTATGCCGGCCTCTATGGTCTCGGCTACGCGACGACGCCGGCCGCCGCCGACATCACCCGCGGCAATTTCTACACCCGCGGCATCGCCACCCAACTCAACCTCGACAATCAGCTCGAATACCGTTTTACCACCGGCGCGCTGCAGCACACCGCGCTGGTCGGCGTCGATCTGAAATATTACGGCATCGACGACCGCCAGGGTTTTGGCATGGGCACGAATCTCAACGTGCTCAATCCGGTCTATGGCACCAACCTGCCGTACAGCGGCCCGCTCTATCAGAACGGCTATCTCGCCCAGGGCATGGCCGGGCTCTATCTGCAGGATCAGGTCAAGCTCGACCGCCTGACGGTCGTGCTGTCAGGACGCCAGGACTGGGTCGATCTCACCAACAACAACCGGATCGGCGCGTCCCAGGGCCGCGACGACAGCAAGTTCTCCGGCCGTGTCGGCGCGATCTACAATTTCGACAGCGGCGTTGCGCCCTACGTCTCCTACATGACGGGCTACAATCCGGTCATCGGCACCACCGCGGCCGGCCAATTGCTGCTGCCGGAAACCTCCGAGCAGACCGAAGTCGGCGTCAAGTACGAGCCGGTCGGGCTCAACGCGCGGTTCGGCGTCGCGTATTTCGACCTCAAGCGCAAGAACGCGCTGACCACCGATCCGAACAATCCGCTGTTCCAGACCCAGAACGGCGAAGTCACCTCGCGCGGTGTCGAGCTCGAGGCGGTCGCGAACATCACGCGCGATTTCAAGCTGGTGGCGAGCTACACCAATTACGAGCTGTTCGTCAGCAAGGACCTCAATCCTGCGCTGATCGGCACCGTGCCGACCAACGCGCCGCGGCAGCTCGCATCAGCGTGGACCGACTACACCTTCCGCGACGGCCCGCTCACGGGCTTCGGCTTCGGCGGCGGCGTGCGCTATGTCGGCTCGTCCTTTGCCGACACCGCGAACACCGCACGCGTCCCGGGGGTCGTGCTGGGCGACCTCGCCTTGCATTACGAATGGGACAACAACTGGCGCGCAGCGCTCAATGTCGTGAACGTCACCGACAAGGTCTACGTCGCGAGCTGCGCGACCATCAGCTCCTGCTATTACGGCGATCGCCGCCGCATCACGGCGAGCCTCGCCTACAAATGGTGAGCTGAACTTTCCGTTCACGGAAAATCATGTGACCGGGAGGCGGCATTCGGCCGCCTCGCTTTTTTCGCCGTCGTCAGGATGGTGTCAGCTTGTCGCGCTAGGTTTTGCGTCGCGGCGATATTTGCCGTGCCCAGACTGGCCCGCTCCGAAATGCGAGCCCCGGAGCGGGCCTTTTACGGTCTGGTCGCGCCCTAATCCTCGTTCGCCTTGAACCGCCCGAGCCCCTTGAGCACGAATGGCGCCAGCAGCGCGATCAGCGCGATGCCGAGCAGCGTCGCCGACATCGGGCTTTGCAGCAGCACCATGGGATCGCCGAGGCTGATGGCCAGCGCACGGCGCAGCTGGCTTTCGGCGATCGGCCCGAGGATCAGCCCGATCACGACGGGTGCGATCGGGAAGTCGAACCGGCGCATCAGAAAGCCCATCACGCCGAACGCCGCCAGCATCGACAGCTCGACGACCGACGGCTTCGCCGCGATCGTGCCCATGGTCGCGAACACCAGGATGCCGGCATAGAGCCAGGGCTGCGGAATCGCCAGCAGCCGCACCCAGAGCCCGACCAGCGGCAGATTGAGTACCAGCAGCATGCCGTTGGCGATGAACAGGCTCGCGATCAGGCCCCACACCAGGTCGGGCCGCTCCGCGAACAACAGCGGCCCCGGGTTGAGGCCGTATTGCTGGAAGCCCGCCAGCATCATTGCAGCCGTTGCCGAGGTCGGCAGCCCGAGCGTCAACAGCGGCACCAGCGTGCCGGCGGCGGACGCGTTGTTCGCCGCTTCCGGCCCTGCGACGCCTTCGATCGCGCCCTTGCCGAACTCCTCCGGATGTTTGGTCAGCCGCCGCTCGGTGGAATAGGACAGAAATGTCGGGATCTCCGCCCCGCCGGCCGGCAGCGCCCCGATCGGAAAACCGAACAGCGTGCCGCGCAGCCAAGGCTTCCACGACCGCCGCCAGTCCTCCCGCGTCATCCACAGCGAGCCGCGCACCGGCTCGAGCTTCTCCTCGGCGTGATGACGGCGCGAGGCGACATAGAGCGCCTCGCCGACCGCGAACAGGCCGACCGCGAGCGTCGTCACCTCGACGCCGTCGAGCAGCTCGGGGATGCCGAAGGCAAGCCGCGCCTGACCGGTCAGCTTGTCGATGCCGACCAGCCCGAGCGTGAGGCCGATGAACAGGCTGGTGAGGCCGCGGACCGGCGAGTCGCCGAAGGTTGCCGACACCGTGACGAAGGCGACGCACATCAGCGCGAAGTAATCCTCCGGCCCGAAGCGCACCGCGAAATCGACCAGCCATGGCGCGAGGAATGCGAGGCCGATGGTCGCGATGGTGCCGGCCACGAACGAGCCGATCGCCGAGGTCGCCAGCGCCGGACCGCCGCGGCCGGCCTTGGCCATCTTGTTGCCCTCGAGCGCGGTCGCCATCGACGCGCTCTCGCCCGGCGTATTGATCAGGATCGCGGTGGTCGATCCGCCATACATGCCGCCGTAATAGATGCCGGCGAACATGATAAGCGAGCCGCCGGGATCGAGCTTGTAGGTCACCGGCAGCAGCAGCGCGACCGTCAGCGCCGGACCGATGCCCGGCAATACGCCGACCGCGGTGCCCAGGAACACGCCGATCAGGGCGTAGAGCAAGTTCATCGGCTGCATGGCGACCGCCATGCCGTGCGCCAGCGCGGCGAAAGTGTCCATCACAGCAGTCGCTCCAGCAGGCCGGCGGGAAGGCTCAGCGTCAACAGCTTGTCGAACGCGAGATAAATCAGCGTCGTGATCACGAGCGCGATGGCGGTGTCGGCGAGGACGGCGCGGCGGCCGAACGCCGCCGACGTGGTGACGAACAGCGCCGAGGTCGCGAGGATGAAGCCGCCGCCAAAGCCGATGATGGCGATCAGGAGCGCCAGGCCGCCGATGATCAGCCACACCGGTATCGGATCCATGCTCTCGCGCGGCGGCAGGTTGCCGCGCAGCGCGTCGATCAGATTGCCGACCGCGAGGATGACAAGGCCGATTGCGATGACGACCGGCATCGCCTCCGGCCCCATGCCGTACATCGTGGTCGACGGCAGCTTGCTGGCGTCCCACACCAGCACCGCCGCAAGCCCGGCAAGCGCGGCCGCGATGACCACGCCGGCGCGATCGACGCGCCGCGCCGGCGCGGGCGGGAGATTTTCTGACGCCGCGTCCGGCATCACGACTTCACGAGGCCGACGGACTTCAGCACCTCGGTCACGCGCGTGATCTCCTTCTTCAGGAAATCCGCGAAGGCGTCGCCGCCGAGATAGGCGTCGTCCCAGCCCTTCTGCTTCAGGATCTCCTTCCAGGCATCGGACTTCACCATCTTCTCGACCGCATCGCTCAGCACCTTGCGCTGCTCCGGCGTGATACCGGGCGGTGCGACCACCGAGCGCCAATTGGCCAGCACGAGATCGATGCCCTGCTCCTTGAAGGTCGGGATGTCGACGCCGGGCAGACGGTTCGCCGACGTCACGCCGAGCGCGCGCAACTTGCCGGCCTTGATCTGGCCTTCATATTCGCTGAGGCCGGAAATGCCCGCCGCGACCTTGCCGCCGAGAATGGCTGCAAGCGACTCGCCGCCGCCCGAGAACGGAATGTAGTTGATCTTCTTGGCGTCGGCGCCGACCGTGCCTGCGAACAGCGCCGCCATCACATGGTCGACGCCGCCGGCCGAGCCGCCGGCAAAGGTCACCTTGGCGATATCGGCCTTCACCGCGGCGGCAAGATCCTGCGCCGTCTTGATCGGCGAGTTCGCCGGCACCACGATGACCTGGATCTCCTCGGTGAGGCGCGCAATCGGCGTCACCTGATCCAGCGTCACCGGCGACTTGTTCATGGCGAGTGCGCCCACCATGACGAAGCCGTTCACCATCATCTGGTTGCCGTCGCCCTTGGCGCCGTTGACGAACTGCGCGATGCCGACGCTGCCGCCGGCGCCGGGAACGTTGGTGACCTGGACGCTGCGCGCGACGCCGGAGGCGACGAGCGCCTGCTGCATCGAGCGCGCCGTCTGATCCCAGCCGCCGCCGGGCGCTGCCGGCGCCATCAGCTTGAGCTCGAGCTGCTGCGCGGGCGCCGGACCGCTCGCCCCAAGCAACAGCGCGACGACCGCGCCGAACAGGCGCATGTGGGATGGGATCATGGGGCTTCCTCCTGAATTTTCGGAAAGCAGCCTGCCGATCGCCGGCTGCATCCGGTCACGTGATCGCATCGCCACTCGGACAGCGCGGTCCCTTCGGGTCAGGAATCGCTCGCCGATCTCGCGTCTGCGTGTCCCTAGCGACCATTCGCCACAGCCTTCGGCAAGCCGCAGGGCGCGGCTAGCCAGTGCTGCAAATCGCCGCACCATCGCCGGTCATTTTTCGCTTGCTTTGATTCGGAGCGGCTCGCCAACGCAAGCTGGTTCTAGGAACCTTTGCCATTTCTTCCCGTTCCACCTCGGCCGATTGGTACGGCTATTGGAGGAGAGAACATGAACTTTAAGACCATTGTCGCGGCATCTTTGCTCGCCGCTTTCGTCACGCCGGCATTTGCAGCGGACGAATTCTACGTCGTGCAAGACGTGAAGACGAAGAAGTGCACGATCGTCGACAAGAAGCCGGTCGACACGACGACCACCGTCGTCAGTCCGTCGGGCACTGTCTACAAGACGCGCACCGAAGCCGAGACCGGCATGAAGAGCGTCAAGGTCTGTACCTCGGACTAGGAGGCGATCGCATGCCAGTCATCATTCTCTGGGCTGTGCCGGCGATCATCGTCATCGGCGGCGGCATCTACCTGATCGGCCATATGCACTGAAGGCAAGGAGACCTGTTATGAAGAAATTGGCTATCGGCTGCATCATGGCCGCAGCGTTCGCTACCGCCGCGCATGCCGCAACCACCATGCCCGCCACGCCGGCGGACAGTTCGACCATCACCAACTACTACAAGCAGAACGTCTACGACCCGAAGGAATCCAAGATCGGGACCATCGACGACGTGCTTGTCGACAAGTCCGGCAAGGTGACCGGTCTCGTCGTCGGGGTCGGCGGTTTTCTCGGCGCCGGCGAGAAGGACGTGATCGTGCCATTCACGGCCGTCAAGTCTCAAAAGAAAGACGACAAGTGGTGGCTCACGCTCGACGAGACCAAGGACAGCCTGAAGGCTGCGCCTGGTTTCAAATACGACCGCGCCAGCACGACCTGGAAGCCGGAGAACAAGTAGCACCGACGTCCCGCCTGCTCACTGAGAGCAGACGGAATGGGGGCGCTGTCCGGGTAATGCGCCAAACAACGAAATGGCCCCAGCACCTTTGGGGGCCTGGAGGCCGGTGCTGGGGCCGTTTGCCTGATCCGGGGCTGAGCTGTTGGAGCCAGGCAGCCCCATCCATCAAGAACCGCGCGGTTCCAGCATTAGCTTATGTAAATCGCTGCGGGATATCCCAAGGCGAGTGTCTTGCGCGCAACAGCCGATTGGCTGGGCAAAGCCGGCAGCTCAGAGCGAGGCCGGCGCGACCGTCGAATGAGGGTCTCGGTGGAGCCCTCGGTCGAATTTCAACCTGGCAATTTTCACCCGAGCAAAAGCCAGGCCATGGAGGCGATGAGAGCCACAAGCGACACGGTCGCGGCGCTCACAAAGGCAATCTCCACACCGTCGATATGGTGGTGGTTTGTATGCATTGAGCGTCCTCCTAGATGGGTGCCCGCGGACCTTGGGACAGCAGCCACGCCGTCAAATTGGCGGTGGTTTCGTCATGCCGCGCCTGCCTCAACAGGGTCTCTCGCTCTCGACAGGGAGGAAGGTTCTTGGCCCGTTGACGTAGCCGTTTGGCTTCCTGGGCAAGGCGTTTCTCAAGGGGGAAAATCTGCCTGACCCGGCGTCGTCGCTTCATGGCTCCTCTCTCCAACGCTGACGTTTGGCTGCCCCAAAGCAAAATCAAAAGCCCGGGGAGCGTGAAAAGTTCCCGCCAGCTTCGCGTCGGTGAGATCAGACGGATGGAACTGCCGCAACGGCGTGGAAGTTACAGGACATGGGCATCGCCAAGGACCTGAAGAAGCAGGCCAAGACCGCCGAGCAGGCGGCGGTGCGGACGGCTGACGAATTCGCGGCCGAGCAAATGAAGAACCTCGCCCAGGCGTTCCGGGCCCAGGCCGAGGTCGTCAAGCGAAACAAGAAAAAGAAGAAAGATGAGCTTCACCGTAAAGGCTAGGTGCAAGTTTGGAGAGATCGTGCACCGTCGCGGCACCGCCGAAGCAGCTCTGCGCAAGGCAAAAGAGCTTTCACGATCCCAGTGTTACGACATCCACATCGTGACACCTGAAGGCCGAGACTACGACTCGTCCGAGTTTGGGGATCTTCCCCGCACGCCGTTGGCTGTGCGCGTTGCTCAGAAAGGCCACACCTATCCATAGAGCAGCAGAGGTTTCAAAAAGGCCGGCTCAAAAAACGGCCCCAGCGAGGGGGTACAGGCTGAGGCCGGAGCAACTTGGTGCTCCATGCTAACCTGGACCCGACATCTGCCGCCTCTCCGTCCGGTATCGGCGCTTACGAAGTTGAGGTACCTCTTCTTGGCTACGAAACTCTTGGACCCGCCAGCCGACCAATTGTGGTCAGGATTTTTGCATCACCCATCCTGGGGCTAGAGCCATCGCCGCTCGCATGCATTTCAAGCGGGCGGCGTTCGGTTATGAGCGCCCCCCTCCGCGACCCGCCTTGCGCGCGCCATTGGCGAGACAATCAATAGCGGTTGCGATATCCCCGCCGCTGCTGACCAAATGCCGCGCGAGGATTGATGCCGCAGGTCACGTTCCTTCCGGAAGCTGACGCGAGACACTGGGCGCGGGTTCGGTACATGCAATCGCCGGGATAGCCGACGCCGCGCCCCTGCACGCACCAGGGATAATCCCGGGCGCTGGCCGGGCTCACATTTGCCAGCCCTGCAAAGCCGAACGCCAGGACGAACGCCAGGACAGCGAATAGGACAGTTGTGCGCATGATTGGCTCCTCGCAAGCAATCGAGGACCAACGGAGTGGCAAGATCAGCGTTCCCTTCGGGTCAGCGCAGGAACCATGCTCCGTCGGGTCGGTTGTCGGACACCATCCATCCCACAGAAGTCAATTGGCATGCCGTCACGACTGCTTTGGTTTCTGGCTTTTCCGGTTCTGGCTGTTCTGGGTGGCTGCGGCGATCAACTCGAGTGCGATTCAATCGAAACCCGGAAGGCCGTGCTCCAGACCATCTCCAACGATCACCGCAATCCGCTTGTCAATTTCGCCGCCAGGGAGTCAACGGCGAAGCCCACTGCGGAAAACTCAAAGCCGCAATACCTCCTCGGTGAAAAGATCGTCACGACGTCGGCCAGCGAGGACAAGCGAACATTGCAGTGTAGCGGCGGCATCTCGGTTTCCCTGGGCGACATCAAGGCTTCCAAGGAGGTCGAATTCACCGTGCAGAAATCAAGCGACGGAAAGCTGGCGGTTTCGGTTGCTCCATTTCAGTTTTGAGGTGCGACAAACTCAGTGTCATCCTGGCGAAAGCCAGGACCCATTACCCCAAATCTCAATTGTTGCGCGACGCTGGGGCCGCGATCCCGTTCATCGTCAAATGCGGTGGTTACGGGTCCTGGCCTTCGCCAGGCCGACGATCGTGTATGAGGAACCCATACCGTCATAGCCAGGTTGGCGATCCAGTACGCCGCGGCCTCTCGGCTCAATCACCGCGGCCTCTGGAATACTGGATCACCCGCTTTCGCGGTGATGACACCGAACAGCTGTTTGATAGTTGAATCAGACTGCGAAGCCACGCCGGCCTTACAGCCCGGTATACCCGGCCTTGACATGGTCGGTGCTGCCGTCGAGCTGGCGCAGATAGGTCAGCCCGCACACCGTCAACCGATGGGGATCGCGCTCGCCGGCGTCGAACAGCGTCTGCACGTACTCTGTCACCTTGGCGCGCGCTTCGTCGCTTGCAGCGGGCGTGCGGTTGAGCAGCAGATCATACGTCTGCATGATCCGATCGATCGCGGCTTCCATTGAAGTCTCCGGGTTGACGCTCAGGCGACCACCAGCGTCTCGGCCTCGAACTTCGCGATCGCCTTGTTGGCGAGGCGGAGGCGGTTCATCTCACCGCGCTGGAACAGCTTCACGATGATGCCGAGCAGGCGCTCATTGGTGGCGAAATTGTCGGGAATGGCGCCGGATTTGCGCAGATAGTTCGAGGCGATCGCGTAGGCGTCACCGACGACCTCGACATTCAGCACCTCAATCCCGCGTTCGAGCAACATATCCCTGCCTCTCCGTTGGCTAACGGATAAGCCGCAGGGAATGCCTTGGTTCCTCGCGGGGGCCCATTTATTTTCGCAGGTGCAGCATGAAAAACGCACCGGCCGGGCATGACCGATGCGTTGACTGGAGCAAGGCTGGACTGGAGGAAGGCTGCCGGTCTTCTCGAGCGGCCGGCTTGGCCATCAGGCGAAAACAGGAAGGCTCAGAGGCGATACAGGATCTGGTCGGTCCAGAAGCGCTCGAGGCGATGCAGCGACTTGTTGAGGCTCGCGAACTCCTCGTTCGAGATGCCGCCGACCTGCTCCACCGTCTTGACGTGCTTCTGATAGAGCGCATCGACGATCTTGCGGACTTCCTGGCCCTGCGGGGTCAGCCGGATGCGGACCGAGCGGCGATCGACGCGCGAGCGCTGATGATCGAGGAAGCCGAGCTCGACGAGCTTCTTCAGATTGTAGGAGACGTTGGAGCCGAGATAGTAGCCGCGGGTGCGCAGCTCGCCGGCGGTCAGTTCCTTATCGCCGATGTTGTACAGGAGCAGCGCCTGCACCGAGTTGATGTCGGCGCGGCCACGACGATCGAATTCGTCCTTGATGACGTCGAGGAGCCGGCGATGCAGCCGCTCCACCAAAGTCAGGGCTTCGAGATAGAGCGGCTGCACCGGAGCTTGACCGGTAGCGCGATCAGCGGCATCCGCCGCCGTTGTCGCAACGGCTTTCATCATGACACTTCCCCTGTTTGTCGTTTTTATCGACTTTATTCGACGAAACTTGTGTCCCGCCTGATAGGTCCAACGTAAGGGGGCCGTTTGAATATCCGCTTAAATAAGAGAATAAAGAGATCATGAATTTAAGACAGTGAATCGTGGATTAAGCCCATGGATCAAAGGCTTTTCGCAACTTTTCATTGACGGTGGCAGACCCTTGTT
Organism: Bradyrhizobium ferriligni; assembly: GCF_056837965.1. NCBI lineage: Bacteria > Pseudomonadati > Pseudomonadota > Alphaproteobacteria > Hyphomicrobiales > Nitrobacteraceae > Bradyrhizobium > Bradyrhizobium ferriligni. Next base: position 75,848 of record NZ_JBXEJO010000008.1, on the reverse strand, counting down.
CACGCTTCGTCTGCCTGCCCTGTCACATTCGGAAACAGCATCGTCTGAATTCGAAACGGTGGCGTAACGGGTATGAGGGAACCCTTTACGGTGACCGATCGGTTACCGGAAAATTCTTTGAAAATTTTATCGGAGTACATCGGCGGGACGTGCACGCGACGCGCGCAAGCGGTGCTGATCCGGTGCGGGGCCAGACCGGTTCCGCCGTCGGCCCGCGCAAAGCCGGCCGGCACACGCGCCGAGATCCGGTGAAATGGGTCCCGACGGCAGGTCCCGCAGAGACGGTCCCGGAAGGGGTTGTCTCAAACGGATGCGATCTGTCGGAACCCAACTATCAGAACCAGCAATGCTGTCTTCTCGTTGCGCGCACGGCTGCCAAATTTTGCCGGCCGCGGCCAGCTATTCATGGCGTTGTCGCCACGGGGCAACAGTGCATCAGGCCATCGCCGCACGCCGGCCTATGGCGGGCGTTCGCGCGCCGACATCCAGGCCAGCGCGAGATAGGCCGCGAGCATCAGTGCCTCGAGCCCGACCACGGTGAGACTGCCGCCATAGATTCCGGGAAACATCAGCTCGATGACCGCCATCGACACCACGGTGGTCAGCCACACCACGGCGCCCCAGGGCGTCGCGAGCCAGAGCCCGACGGCGGCGACGAGTTCGATGACGGCGAAATAGATCGTGGCGGTCTGCCAGGCCATCGACTGGTTTTCGAAGGCCTCCTCCTCGCCGCCGACGAAGCCGGTCACCTGGGCCCAGTGATAGAGGCCCTTGGCGACCGAGACGACGGCCATGATGCGCAGGAAGATGACGAGGCGCCGCGTCCACGCATTGTCATCCGGCTCGATCCGGTCGGACGAGATCGCGCTCACCGAGATGGCATTGTCCCGCGCCTGATCGCGTGCAGAGGTGTCAGACATCCGAATCGCCGCATAGCGGCTGCAAAATGGGGTTCATGGGCGCAGTCTTGGCCCGCCGGGGACGCAAAATCAATTGCCGTTGCGGCAAATCAAGGGCGCCATGGATGCAATAGCGGCGCAATGACGGCGCCCCTGACAGGTGCTAGAACTGGACTTATATCAGGTCCAGACCTTATCAGGTCCAGACCAGCCGTCCGTCGAGGAGAAGAAGACATGGCGATCAAATTCGGGCGCCCGATCGAACTGCGCGATGCGCCGCGGCGCCAGACTGATGCCCTCGCCTCCCCCTCGCTCGACCTCACGATCCGGATGCGGCGCAATCGCAAGTCGGAATGGGCCCGCCGCCTGGTGCGCGAGAACGTGCTGACCACTGACGATCTGATCTGGCCGATGTTCGTGGTCGATGGCCACAACACCCGCACGCCGGTGGCCTCGATGCCCGGCGTCGACCGGCTCACCGTCGACCAGATCGTCCGTGACGCCGAGCGCGCGGCAAAGCTCAACATCCCCTGCATCGCGCTATTCCCGTTCACCGAGCCCTCGCTGCGCGACGAGCACGGCTCGGAAGCGCTCAATCCCGACAATCTGGTCTGCCAGGCGGTGCGCGCGATCAAGAAGGAGTTTCCCGACATCGGCGTGTTGTGCGACGTCGCGCTCGATCCCTTCACCAGCCACGGCCATGACGGGCTGATCGAGGGCGGCAAGATCCTCAACGACGAGACCGTCGCGGTGCTGGTGAAGCAGGCGCTGACCCAGGCCGAGGCCGGCTGCGACGTGATCGCGCCGTCGGACATGATGGACGGCCGGATCGGCGCGATCCGCGAGGCGCTCGACGACAACGGCTTCGGCGACGTGCAGATCATGTCCTATGCGGCGAAATACGCCTCCGCCTTCTACGGCCCGTTCCGCGACGCGATCGGCTCGGCCAAGACGCTGACCGGGGACAAGCGTACCTACCAGATGGACAGCGCCAATTCCGACGAGGCGTTGCGCGAGGTCGAGCTCGACATCGCCGAGGGCGCCGACATGGTGATGGTAAAGCCGGGCATGCCCTATCTCGACATCGTCCGCCGCGTGAAGGACCATTTCGCGATGCCGACCTTCGTGTACCAGGTGTCCGGCGAGTACGCGATGATCGCGGGCGCCGCCGCCAACGGCTGGATCGACGGCGAGCGCGCGATGATGGAGAGTCTGGTCGGCTTCAAGCGCGCCGGCGCCGACGGCATCCTCACCTATTTCGCGCCGAAGGCCGCCGAAAAGATCAAGGCGGAGAGCTGATAGTTTCCTCCGCCGTCATTGCGGGGAGCTCGCGACAAAATTGCAAAGCAATTTTGCGCTGAAGCGATGAAGCAATCCGTGCAGGCACGAGCTCAGCAAGCATTGCCTCGCTCCGCTCGCAATGACGGCGTGGAGGTAGAACCGCTCAATTCAGCCGCCGAATCGCCGGAATATGTCGGCTAGTTAATGTTCGCGCAGGCTTGGCGAACGCGCCTCCTGTTCCCATCTCCTGCGCGGGACTTTCATCGGAGGTTGGTCATGTCCTACGGCAATGACGGCAGCACCGGGCGCAACGAGGCCTGGCGCAACGACGGCGGCGTTCCCCCGCATGCGTTCGATCCGTTGATGCAGCCGGACCTGTTCCGCGGCGTGCTGACGCGGCGCGTGTTTGCGTTCCTGATCGACCTGTTCGTGCTGTCGGTGCCGGTGATCCTCGCGGTGATTTTCATCGCGGTGTTCGGCCTCGTCACGCTCGGTCTCGGCTGGGCGCTGTTCTGGCTGGTCTCGCCGGCCTCGATCGTCTGGGCGATCGTCTATTACGGCGCCTCGATCGGCGGGCAGCACTCGGCCACCATTGGCATGCGCATGATGGATCTGGAACTGCGGACCTGGTACGGCGCGCGCGGCTATTTCGTGCTCGGCGCCACCCACGCGGTGCTGTTCTGGGTGACGATCTCGTTCCTGTCGCCGCTGGTGCTCCTGGTTGGGCTGCTCAACGGCCGCCGCCGGCTGCTGCATGACATCATCCTCGGAACCGTCATTATCAACAGCTCGATCCGGACCCCGGTCGCTCCGGCCGCGCGGGCCTCCTATTAGGCCCGCCTAAACCAATTGACCGTTAGCCTCAGGGGGGCGATGCTCACTCGGCTGCCTGTATTGTTTGTGGAGCCCGACGATCTGACGTGACCCAGCATTCGCGTGATACTCCCCAGTTCTATTTGACGGCGCCCTCGCCCTGCCCGTATTTGCCGGGCCGCCACGAGCGGAAGGTTTTCACGCACCTGGTCGGCGACAAAGCGGGCGATCTCAACGACTTGCTGACCCATGGCGGCTTCCGCCGCAGCCAGTCGATCGCCTACCGCCCGGCCTGCGACCAGTGCCGGGCCTGCGTCTCGGTCCGGGTGATCGCAAACGAATTCCGCCCCTCCCGTAACTTCCGCAAGGTGCTGGCCCGCAACGCCGACGTCATCGGTGAGCAGCGCACCGCGGTGCCGACCTCGGAGCAATATTCGGTCTTCCGCGCCTATCTCGACCGCCGCCACCGCAACGGCGGGATGGCCGACATGACCGTGCTCGACTACGCCATGATGGTCGAGGACAGCCATGTCGAGACCCGGATCATCGAATACCGCAAGCGCAATGCCGACAGCGCGATCACCGGCCGCGGCGACGAGCTGATGGCGGTGGCGCTGACCGACGTGCTCAGCGACGGGCTGTCGATGGTCTATTCGTTCTTCGAGCCCGGGCTGGAGGCCCGCTCGCTCGGCACCTTCATGATCCTCGACCACATCGCCCGCGCCCGCCGGCAGGGCCTGCCCTACGTCTATCTCGGGTACTGGATCGAGGGCTCCAAGAAGATGGACTACAAAGGCCGCTTCCTGCCGCAGCAGCGGCTCGCGCCGTCGGGCTGGCTGCGCGTCGACGCCTCGGGCGAGGTGCTTGCCGAGCCGCAGGACTAGCTGCCGAAGAACGTATCGATCAGCAGCTTCACGTTCAGGATCACGATCAGCCCGGCGACGATCCACGCCGCCACCGCGACAGGGCGCGAAATCGCGAACGCGCCCATCTTGCGCTTGTCGGACACAAAGCGCACCAGCGGGATCACCGCGAACGGCAGCTGCATCGACAGCACGACCTGGCTGAACACCAGCAGCTGCGCCGTGCCGCTCTCGCCATAGAGCGCGGCGACCACGATGACCGGGACGATCGCGATGCCGCGGGTCACGACCCGCTGCAGCCAGTCGGGCAGCCGCAGATCGAGAAAGCCCTGCATCACGATCTGGCCGGCCAGCGTCGCCGTTACCGTCGAGTTGAGGCCGGACGCCAGCAGCGCCACGGCAAACAGCGTCGAGGCGATGCCCAGCCCAAGCAGCGGCGACAGCAGCTCGAACGCCTGGTCGATCTCGGCGACGTCGGAGTGGCCGCTCTTGTGGAAGGTCGCGGCCGCCAGCACCAGGATCGCGGCATTGACGAACAGCGCCAGCATCAGCGCGATGGTGGAATCCGTGGTCGCCCATTTGATCGCGTCGCGCCGCCCCTCCTCGGTGCGCGGATAGGCGCGGGTCTGCACGATCGAGGAGTGCAGATAGAGATTATGCGGCATCACGGTGGCGCCGATGATGCCGATCGCGATGTAGAGCATCTCCGGATTGGTGACGATCTCGCGCGACGGCACGAAGCCGCGGATCACGGCGGCAACCGGCGGCGCGGCGGCGGCGATCTGGACGACGAAGCAGACCGCGATGACGATCAGGAGCGCGATGACGAACGCCTCGAGGAAGCGGAAGCCGCGGTTCATCAGAAGCAGCAGCAGGAACGCATCGAGCGCCGCCAGCAGCGCGCCGCCGATCAGGGGAATGCCGAACAGCAGCTTGAGCGCGATCGCGGTGCCGATCACCTCGGCAAGGTCGCAGGCGATGATCGCGGCCTCGCAGGCGAGCCACAGCAGCAGGTTCACCGGGCGCGAATAGGTTGCGCGGCAGGCTTGGGCGAGATCGCGGTCGGTGGCGATGCCAAGCCGTGCTGCGAGCGCCTGCAGCAGGATCGCCATCAGGTTGGAGAGCAGGATGACCGACAGCAGCGTGTAGCCAAACTTCGATCCGCCCGCGAGGTCGGTGGCCCAGTTGCCGGGGTCCATGTAGCCGACCGAAACCAGATAGCCCGGCCCCGCGAAGGCCAGCAGTCGTCGCCACCACAGGCCGCCCGACGGCACCGCGACGGTCGCGTTCACCTCCGGCAGGCTGCGCACATGTCCGGCATCGCCCCGCCAGCCGCCTGGCACGGCATTGGGAACGGAAACGGAAGACAGTTCAGGGGTCCGAGCATCCATCCGACAAGGATGGCCGATCTCCCCCGTTATTGCAACTCATTTGCAACTGCATCTAGGCTCACGAAAATGACACCAGCCGCCCTCCTTGTAAAGCACTGAGGAAGTGCTTTACGTTAGGTGCATGATCAAGCTGCCCGTCGAGACGCCCACCGCGACGCTGCGCTACGCCCTCGCCCCTGACCCTTCAGGCACCGAGGCGATCGAGGCGACCTTTGCGGCCTACGACCGGATGATGGCGATCCTCGCCGAGGTCGCCCCCGTCGGCGCCAACCTGGTCTCGCTGCACGCCCAGGCCTACGAGAAGATCCGCAAGGAGACCGGCCTGCCCGCACGGCTGGTGACGCTCGGCCTGCGCGACCGCGCCAATTACATCGCAGGCTCCGCCGTCCGCCGGATACCGCTCGACGACAAGTTGTTTGCGATCAAGGGCCCAACTTCACTGACCATTAGCACTGTCAGCGGACGCGTCTTGGTGCCGTTCGATGTGCCGGGATATGTCTCGGGCTGGGAAAGCCCCTTCCCGGCGCATTTGATCTCGGATGGACGCGGCTACGAAATCCACATCGCCGTCAAATCGAAATCAGCACCACCGGAGGAGAAGACCATGCTTCACGAAGGCATCCTTGCGCGCATGGGCCGGCTTCTTGCCGCCATCGCGAGCCAGACCATCGACAATGTCGAGAACAACAACAAGGTCGCGCTGGTCAAACAGGCGATCCGCGAGATCGACGCCGGCGCCGACGAGGCACGCTATGCGCTCGGCAAGTCGCGCGCCGAAGAATTCCGTTTGAAGAAGCGGCGCGAAGAACTGGATACCGAAACGACCGGTCTGAACGAGAAGATTCGTCTCGCACTTGCGGAAAATCGCGAGGATCTCGCGCGCGCCGGCGTCGCACGGCAAATTGATCTGGAGTCGCAGATAATCGCGCTGGAACGCGCGATGGATTTCATCGAGCTCGAAATCGATGAGCAGACCAAGGCGCTGCAGGCCATGCTCGGCGCGCGCCGCGAGGCGGAGACGCGCTTGGCCGATCTCGAACAAAGCCTGATCCGCGAGGCCCAGGACGAAACCAGCCGGGGCCCATCCGCGACCAATACATTGAGTGCTGAGCGCGCCATGGCGGCGATCGCCCGGGTCACCAGTGTTCCCGCCTCCAGCGTGCTCGGCGACAAGGAGCTTGACGAACTCGATCGCCTGCATCGCGAAAAGGAAATCGCGGCGCGGCTTGAAAGGATCAAGTCAGAAAAATGAGTGCAGTTGGCGACATTCTGCTCGCCCCCGACGTGCGGCCCTTCGCGGTCGCGGCTGCGATCATGGTGGCACTTGGCGGTATCGAATTGCTGAGCACCATGATCGGACTTTCGATCAGCGAATTGATCGGCAAGGATTTCGCGGTCGAGGCCGAGAGCCACAACGCTCTCAGTGGCCTGTTTCTCTGGATCAACGCCGGGCGGCTTCCCCTCCTGATCCTGATCATCCTGATCCTCGGCATCTTCTCGATCGGAGGCTTCCTGCTTCAGGGACTGGCGCATGCCGCAGGCACCGCCATTCCGGTCTCGATTGCCGCGGTGGTTGCCGCCGCGGGCAGCATCCCCGTGATCAGAAATACCAGCCGCGGCCTCGCCCGCGTCATTCCGCGCGACGAGAGCTATGCGGTCAACGACAGCGACTTTGTCGGCAAGGTCGCGACCGTGTCGGTCGGCCCGCTCGATCAGGGCCTGCCCGGCCGGGTCCGTCTCAAGGATGTCTTCGGCAACTGGCACACCGTGTCGGCGCGTGCCAGCGCGGAGTCCGGGGCATTGCCGGTCGGCGCCAGCGTGCTGCTGGTCGATCGCGATGCCAAGGGCTTCATCGCGATTTCCGCTCCAGCCGACCTCGTCGACCAACAACAGTCTTCCAACAGGGCATAACACATGTGGGAACTTGCTGTACCCGTCGTTATTGGCGTCATCGTCATCCTCGTTATCGGTCTCTTGTTCGCAAAACTCTACAAGCGCTCGACCCGCGACGAGGCCTATGTCCGCACCGGCCTCGGCGGCCAGAAGGTGGTGCTCGACGGCGGCTCGCTCGTGCTGCCGATCTTCCACTCCACCGCCGCGGTGAACCTGAAGACGCTGCGGCTCGAGGTCGCGCGCGGCGGCCCGGACTCGCTGATCACCAAGGACCGCATGCGCGTCGATATCGGCGCCGAGTTCTATCTGCGCGTCAAACCCGACTCGTCGTCGATCGCGCTCGCCGCGCAGACGCTCGGCAACCGCACCAATGACGCGGCCGAGCTGCGCGAGCTGGTCGAGGCCAAGTTCGTCGACGGCCTGCGCTCGGTCGCCGCGACCATGAACCTCGAGGAATTGCAGGAGCAGCGCGCCACCTTCGTCAAGGCGGTGCAGGACGCGGTCGGCGCCGACATCCAGAACAACGGTCTCGAGCTTGAATCGGTGTCGCTGACGAAGCTCGACCAGAGCGACATCAAGCACTTCAACCCGAGCAATTTCTTCGACGCGCACGGCCTCACCACGCTGACCAAGATCACCAAGGAGCGTGAGCAGGAACGCAACCAGATCGTCCGCACCACCGAGGTCAACATCGCCCAGCAGGATCTGGTGGCGCGGCAGACCACGCTGACGATCGAAAGCACCAAGCGCGAGGCCGAGCTCGCCCAGCAGCGCGACATCGCCAACAAGACCGCCGCGATGCGCGCGCAGACGGCGCAGGTCGAGCAGACCGCGCTGCAGAACGAGGCCGAATACCGCATCCAGCAGGAGCTCGCGGTCGCCAACAAGCAGACCGAGGCCAACCAGGCCCGCGACACCCGCAAGATCGAGGCCGATCTCGCGGTCAAGCGCCGCAACACCGAGATGGAGCGCGACCTCCAGATCGTGGCGCAGGAAAGCGCCATCGCGGTCGCAGCCAAGAGCAAGGAGCAGTCGGAGGCCCAGACCATCGCCGAGACCGCGCGCGCGGTCGCGATCGCCGCCGAGGAAAAGGTCACCACCGCCCGCGCCACCGAGATCGCCGAGCGCGACAAGATCATCAACGTGATCGCGGCGCGCAAGGCGGCCGAGACCGACGCGATGCCGATCACGGTGATGGCCGAGGCCGAACGCCAGGCCGCCGCCAACAAGGCGGAAGCCACCAACGTGCTCGCCAAGGCCGATGCGGCCGCCGCCACCACCCGCGCTGCCGGCGTCAAGGCGCTCGGCCAGGCCGAAGCCGAGGTCGCGACGATGAAGGCGGAGGCGCGCAACACGCTGAGCGCCGACATGATCGCCTACGATCTCAACCTCGCGCGGATCAACGTGATCCCGAGCGCGCTCGCCGAGGCGGTGAAGCCGATCGAGAAGATCTCCGACATCCGGATCTTCGACACCGGCAGCATGCTCGGCCGCGGCGGCGCCAACGGCCACGCCAACGGCAATGGCGGCCTCGGGCTCGGCGACGGCCTCGCCGCGCAGCTGCTGTCGGTCTCGGCGTTCAAGCCGATGATCGACAAGATTCTCTCGGAGGCCGGCTTCCCGGCCGGAGCCGACGCGCTCACCAGCCTGACCAGCGCGCTGGCGCAGCGCAAGGCCGAGGTCGCCCCGTCGTCTGCAAACGGCGAGGACAGCCGTCCTGCAACACTGGTCGGCACCATCACCGGCCAGCTCGCGCCCACGCCGCAATGAAAGCGCCGAGGTGTTTGGCTGAATCAGTCTGATGGCAAACGCACTTCACCTCTCCCGCTTGCTTGCGGGGGAGGTTGGATCGCATCGACAGATGCGATCCTGTTGCCGCCTCAGGGCGTGATGTTCCCACAGATGGCGCCTGAACATGGGTGCATTCTTGCCCGTGCATGTCCGCCGTAGGTTGAACAAGTTGTTCTAGGCGAATGGCATGTCTATGAGCCGAAGCTGGATCGCCTTCGCTATCGCATGCGGCCTGTTCGACGCGTTGAGGTGCACGATCGCACGCTTCATGTGCGAACGTACCGTCTCGCAGGACAAGCCGAGGATCAGGGCAATGTCATCCGAGGTCTTCCCTTGCGCGGCGAGGGACAGGCACTCCTTCTCACGCGCGCTAAGCCAGGCCTTGGTGTCGGCGGCTTGGTTCCACAACCATCTGCGAAGAGAGGTGTTCTGGAATTGATGACACAAAGCGAACAGCGCATTGACGGCCGTCGGTGAAGAACCGGCCTCGTACTTGGTCGCGCTTTCCGAAATCGCACTGACGAACGCAAATGACCCGTTCGGCATGTGCATCGGAACCGTGATGCCGTAGTGCAGGTTCTTGTCGTTCAGGTGGTCCACGCACGCTCGCTCGCCAGCGCTCAGGCGTTCGAGGGCTTGCACGTCGACCCACCTGAGGGGCAAGGTCGTCGTGAAGCAGAACCGATAGTAGGGGTCGCAAAGGTGGCTCCAGTGCCGATCCCATCGATTTGGAAAGGCTCGCGTCTTCACGACGGGTGACGTGAAGCTGCCGTCTTGCGCTCTCGGCGTGCCGGCCATGCCGTAGGCAAAGGAAGAAAAGCCCAGGCTCGACAGGGCTTGATGCAGCGCATCCAGGGCGGACTCGAGGTCACCCGCCTGTTCAAGGTTGGCCGCGAAGCTTCCCATCAGAGCTTCGCGGTCGGTGGTGGGAAATGCGTGAGCTGCTGGGAGAGACATCAAGGTCCATCTCTCATCATGGGCAATAAATAACGGTCCTCCCGCGGCCCGCAGGTGTCAAGCCACTCTAGGCGGCCAGCTTCGGTCGCCGACGCCGCCAGGGGTGCGTCGCGCCTTCGAACGCGGACGCGATGCGGAACACCCTCAGGTCGTCATAGGCTGGACCGACAATCTGCATCCCGGTGGGCACGCTTGTTTCGGCATCGAAGCCGGTGGGCACGGACATCACCGGGAGGGTGCCGACCAGGTTGAAGGGATACGTCATGAACCAGCCGATAAATGGGTTCACCGACTTCCCGTTGATGGTGAGCGGCTCTTCGCTGCTGCGCCCTGCGACGATCTTCGTCGTCGCGGTAGTCGGACAGATCAGCGCGTCGTGGGTCTCGAAGAGCTTCGTCATCGATGCGTACATCTTCTGCCGCACGGTATTCAGGTTGTAGAACTTCGTGACGTCGAGTTTCTTGCCCTCTTCGAGAATCTTGATGACGTACGGGTCCACGTCGTTGCGGGACTTGCTCAGAAGGCTGCCTGCCAGCGCGTAGAACACGCCCTGCCACCGGGTATTCCATGTCTCTTCGATTTCCTTGGTCCAGCCGATGTCGACCTCATCGACCACGGCGCCGAGCGAACGCAGGACCGACACAGCATTGCGTGTGTTCTTCTCGACCTCAGGATCGACCGCGAAATAGCCCAGGTCCATCGACAGCGCGATCCTCATGCCGGCGATGCCGTCGAAGGTCGGCGGGATGACCACCTTGTCCCGCAGGGACGACATGTCGGCCGGATGCTGGCCGGAAGTGACATTCTGCATCAGCCCGCAATCGCCGACGCTGCGGGCCAGTTCACCATAGTGGATCAGCCATTCATTCGGGTGCTCGCGGTCGTTGGGGTTGCGTCCCCAAGGCGGCTTGTAGCCGAACACGCCGCTCATCGCAGCCGGGATGCGAATAGACCCGCCACCATCCGTGCCGTCCGACAAGGTCGTGTAGCCGGCGGCCAGGGCCGCGCCGCCTCCGCCGGTCGAGCCGCCGGGGGTATAGGCAGGGTTCCACGGGTTGTGCGTGACGCCCCAAAGCAAGGACGCCGTCACACCTGAATGCGCGAACTCCGGCGTCGTCGTGCGGCAATGCATGATCGCCCCTGCGGCGAGAAGGCGCTCAACAGTCGGCGCGGATTGGTCCGGAACGAAATCCTTGTAGAGCCGCGAGCCGTAGGTGGTGATCTTGCCCTTGACGGAGTGATAGTCCTTGATGGAACACGTGATGCCTTCCAGCGGGCGGACCGGTTCACCGCGCACGTACTTGCGCTCCGCAATCCGTGCCTGTTCCAGCGCCTCGTCGAAATAGGCGTACGTCGTTGCCTTGAGCGTCGGCTCCCATGCTTCGACCTGTTTGATCTGCGCCCGCAGCAGTTCGACCGGCGACAGCGTCTTGGCCTTGAATCTCGCGAGCGCCTCGCCGGCCGTCAGGTACGCAATGTCGTCGACATCGACCTTTTCGGACGGCCCAGCGGCGGCCGCGCGCGATGCTGCCGGTAGGACCGCCCCGGCGACGCCTGCAAGGGCGATGCTCAGGAGCCGGCGACGCTCCAGATCAGGCCGGCCTTCAAAACTCTCGTATGGGGCTTGGCTCATGATTGCTCGTTCCTGTTGGTGGAGTTCGGCTTGCGACTGGGCTGTGTGCGCCAATTCGACGCCGCGCGATTCCAAGTCGCAATTCCCCTAAAGGGTGAATCGAGATGCGAACGAGACGGAAGTGGTGCTGCGCCGTCACGCGGGCCTTTGTTTTGGTGTTGTCGGGAAACGGGTGGGATCGGATGTCTTCCAAACACACACTAAGGGCAGTCGAATTTTCCAAGGATTCCGTCATGTCCGCTGATACGCCTCGCCTGCCGGCCACCTTCAATCGCCTGGCCTGGTCCAATCTCGCCGCGCAGTCGGCCGAACAGATTGCGCTTGCGGCTGCGCCGATCGTCGCCGTGCTGCTGCTCGGCGTCGGCGAAGGCCAGACCGGCCTGTTGCAGACCGCGCTGACGCTGCCCTTCATCCTGTTTGCGATCCCCGCCGGCCTGCTCGCCGACCGCGTGTCGCGGCGGTGGGTGATGGCGGGCTCCGAGGCGCTGCGCGCGGCCGCGCTTGCCGCGATCCTGCTGCTCTTGTGGCTCGGCCTGATGACGCTGCCGCTGCTCGCCATGCTCGGCTTCATCGCGGTCTGCGGCACGGTTGCCTATAGCGTCGCTGCGCCGGCGCTGGTCCCTTCGCTGGTGACGTCACAGCAATTGCCGGCGGCGAACGCCCGCATCGAGCTCGCGCGTACCGTCGCGTTCGCCAGCGGCCCCGCGCTCGGCGGCGTGCTGGTCGGCTGGGTCGGTGCGGCGCCCGCATTCGGCTTCGCCGCGGCATTGTCGGCGATCGCAGTCGTGCTGCTCGCCGGCATCTACGAGCCGGCGCGGCAGCCTGCCCCGCGGCGCCATCCGTTGCAGGACATCAAGGAGGGCGCGGCCTTCGTGATGCACCACGCCTTGCTGCGGCCGGTGTTCATCACCCAGTTCATTTTCAACACCGCCTCCTTCCTGCTGCTCGCCGTGTTCGTGCCCTATGCGGTGCGTCATCTCGGGCTCAGCGCCACCGGCGTCGGCACCACGCTCGCGATGTACGGCGTCGGGATGGTGGTGGGCGCGCTGTTCGCCACCCGCGTGATGAAGCGGCTGGCGTTCGGCACCGTGATCGGGCTCGGCCCGGTTACCGGCTTCGTCGCCGCGGCCGTGATGGCGCTGACGACCTGGATTGCGACGCCGCTGCTCGCGGGCCTCAGCTTCTTCCTGCTCGGCGTCGGCCCGATCCTGTGGGTGATCTCGACCACCACGCTGCGGCAGTCGGTAACGCCGCCCTCGCTGCTCGGCCGCGTCTCGGCGATCAACATCATGAGTTACGGCGCGCGCCCGCTCGGCTCCGCGCTCGGCGCCATCGTCGGCGGCCTCTACGGCGCCGAGGCCTGTCTCTATCTCGCGGCCGCGATCTTCGCCGCCCAGGCGCTGGTGATCCTGATGTCGCCCGCGGTGTCGCTGACGCGGCAGCCCGACATGGTCGGCGAACCTGCGCGCTGCTGATCCCGGGTCTTCTCAGCCGTCATTGCGACTGGTTCGTCGCTTCAGCGCAAAATTGCTCTGCAATTTTGTCGCGAGCTTCTCGCAATGACGGTGGAGAGACGCTAGCTCGCCAGATACCGCTCGTATTTGCCGCCGACGACCTCGTCGGCGGCGACGGCCGGATCCAGCGTATAGAGATCCTGCGCATGGCCGATGCCGCGCAGCACGAAGCGGCCGGTGGAGACCAGATAGTTGCGGCCGGCGGCGTCGAGCCCGGTGCGAAAGTCCGTCGAAGTCAGTAGCTCGCGGTCGACCGAGGCGCACATCGAGGCGATCCGGCTGACCTCGTTGACGGCGGGCCCGACCACCGTGAAATCCAGCCGGTCCTCACTGCCGATATTGCCGTAGAAGACCTGGCCGACATGGAGCCCGACATAGGCCGTGGTGGTCGGCCGGCCCTCGTTCTCGCGGCGATCGTTCAGCACGCGGATGTTATGCCGGAATCTGTGCTCGGCCCGCAGCGCCGCCCGCTTGGCGCCTGCCACGTTCTCGCCGGTGAACATCGCCAGCACGCCGTCGCCGATCAGCTTCAGCACCTCGCCGCCGGCGTCATGGATCGCGTCGATCGAGGCCTGGGCGTAGTCGTTGAGGAACGGAATGATCTCGTCCGGGCCGATCCGCTCGCTGATCGCGGTCGAGCCGCGCACGTCGGAGTACCACAGCACGGCCTTGATCTTCTCGGTGATGCCGCGCTGCATGCGTCCGCGCAGCACCTGCTCCGCGGTATCGCGGCCGAGATAGACCCGTCCGAGCGTGCGGGCGATCTCGACCTGCGCGGCCGATTTGATCGCAAGCCCGAGCACCGGCACCAGGTCGCGCAGCGCCGCCATATGGTTCTCGTCGAACCCGTCCGAATGGCGGGTGGTGTAGTAGGAGTAGAAGCAGTCCATCTCGCCGATCGTGCCGGCCTCGCCGAAGCGATGCACGAAGGCGGCGAAATGCTTGTGGCCCTTTTCGGCCAGTTCGCCGATCATCGAGAAATCGTGCGAGGTGTCGGCGAGATCGATCACTATCTCGTCATGGCCGTTTTCGAGCATGTGGTAGAAGGCCGACCGCCGCCAGGTCTGGCTGGCCTCGCCGGTGCTGGTCGAGCCGTATTCGAAGATGTCGGCCTCATTGCTCTCGCCGTCGTTCCAGCGGAAACCGCGTCCCTCGAAGATCGGATGCAGGGTATCGATGAAGACGATGGCCCGCGACAGCGGCATGCCCGCGGCCCGGCAGCGCTCGCAGAAACCGCGCAGCAGGTCGTTTTCCGGCAGGCCCGTCAGACCCTGGCGGACCAGCCAATTCATCAGGCGCAAACGGGGCGTCAGTTCCATAAGTCGGATTATGCCGGGCAATTGGTGCGGGAGGAAGGGCTGGTCGTCGCGTGACAGATGCGGACGCCAATGCGGCATTGCAAGGCCGCCCGCCCCACCATTTCGCGCGGAACACGGCCGCCGAATGGCGCCGATTCCGCTTCCTTTTGTCCGGCCGCTCGCGCACAACAGCGCATGGACAACGACGCTGGCCCGCCAAACCCGATCCGCCGCCTCATGCAATGGGCGATCACCCCGCCGCAATCCTATGGGGTCTATCTTGTCGGTCTTATCCTGGTGTTCGTCCTGTCGTTCTACGCCGGCACGCTGAAGCCGAAGCACTCGCCTGCCCCATCGGTGACCACGCCTTCCGCCCCGCGCGGCTGATCAGACCGATTTGGTTTCCGACGTCGCGATCCAGATGCCCGCAAAGACCGCGATCAGGCCGACGATCAGATTGGCCGTGATCGGCTCGCCGACCAGTTGCTTCGCAAGCAGCCCGGCGGCGATCGGATTGACCGTCATGGTGTTGGCGACGCGGGTCGGCGAGGCCCGCTCGAGCGCCAGCACCCACAGGATGAAGGCCAGCGCACCGCCGGCTATGCCGAGATAAAGCCCCGCGATCCATTGCGATGTGCCGAACTCGCGCAGCGTCGCCAGGCTGCCGGTGAACGACCCCACCGCCACCAGCGCCGCCGCGCCGGCGCCCATGCCGACGGCAAGGAAACCGAGCGCGCTGGAGCGGCGGATGAACGGTCGCGACAACACGTTGTAGAAGGCCATGCAGAGCACCGCGGCGGCCATGATCAGTTCGCCGCGCCATGCGCCCGGTGGCGCCGCCGCCAGCCCGGATGCCAGCGCCGCCGCCACGCCGAGCACCGCGATCGAAACCCCGATCGATTTGCGCATTGTCAGCGGCTCGACGCCGAGCAAGGCGCCGACCACCATGGTGGAGAGCGGCAAGGTCGCCAGCGCCAGGCTGGCGCGCGCCGCCGTCGTGTAGGACATCGCGAGATTATAAAGCACGAAGAACACGCCGAAGAAGGCGACGCCGAGCGCCGCGACCGCCGGCAAGTCCGTGCGCCGCGGCCACTTCGCGCCGAGCAGGACCGCGGCGGGCAGCACGCAGAGAAAGCCGATCGCCCAGCGCAGGATCGCCAGTGTGATCGGGTCGGCATTGCCCGCCAGGTAACGGGTGATCGCCGCGGCGGTGCCGCCGAGGCAGCTCGAGACCAGTGCAATCGCAACGCCGATCCACTCGCCCATCCCGATCCCCATGCGTTTTCGGTTCGCTTGTGGCATCTTGCCCGGCGAGATCATTCCGGCAACTACTTCACAGGTATTCATGTCGCAGCAGCGCGATTTTTCGGCCAGCCTGCGCTGGTGGCGGCAGCGCAAGGGGCACTCGCAACTCGAGCTCGCCGGGCGCGCGGATATCTCCCAGCGCCATCTCAGCTTTCTCGAGCTCGGGCGCGCCGCACCGAGCCGCGACATGGTGATCCGGCTTGCCGCGGCGCTCGACGTGCCGTTGCGCCAGCAGAACGCGCTCTTGGTCGCGGCCGGCTTCGCGCCGGTCTGGCGGCAAACCGACCTTGCCGCGCCCGAACTCGCCCAGATCCGTTACGCGCTGGATTTCATATTGGCACAGCAGGAGCCCTTCCCGGCGGTCGTGGTCGACCGGCACTGGAATCTGCTGCTCGCCAATTCGGGCGCGGGGCAGCTGGTGGAATTCCTGGTCGGGCCGCTGGCCCCAGGCACGGCGGTCAACCTTGCCGATGCGCTGGTCGCGCCCGGTGTGTTGCGCCCCTATCTCACCAACTGGACCGAGGTGGCCGGCTATTTCATCCGCAGCGTCGAGGCCGATGCCGCCGCCGACGGCACCACTGCGACGGCGGAATTGCTCAAGCGCCTGCTGGCCTATGACGGTGTCGAGGCCGCGTTGGCCGCGCCGCCGGGGCCCACATCCGGGCCGGTGCTGCCGATGCTATTCCGCAAGGGCGACGTCAGCCTGCAATTGTTCACCACGATCGCGACGCTGGGGACGCCGCAGGACGTCACGCTGCAGGAACTGCGCATCGAAAGCTTCTTTCCGATGGACGAGGAGACCGCGCAGATTTTTCGAAACTGGTCGAAAGCGAACGCCGCCAAGGCGGCTCAATCGTAGAAGTCCGGCGACAGCTTCAGCCCGTCGCGCTGCGCCTTGTCGTGGTTGATCCAGAGCTGCGCCTTCTCTTTCGACAGCGTGTCGGCGATCCTCTGCATCGAGGCCAGCGTCTGCTCCTTGCTGGCGTTCATGCTCGGCGCGCGCCGATTGTCCCAATTGTCCCTGAAGTGAACGGCATCGCCGCTCAGCACCACCGCGCCTGTCTTCGGCAGTTTCACCAGCAGCGACTGGTGGCCGGGCGTGTGGCCCGGCGTCGACAGGATGGTGACGCTGCCGTCGCCGAACACGTCGCGGTCGCCTTCCAGCTTCGTCACGGGATGCTCGGCCTTGAAGCGCGGCGCGTTGTTGGCGCCGGGCCATTCATACTCCGCCTTCTGCACGTACAACATCGCGGCCGGGAACAGCTCGACATTGCCGATGTGATCGGGATGGGTGTGCGAGACGGCGATCGCCTTGATGTCCGACGGCTTGACGCCGAGCTGGTCGAGCTGCGCGGCGAGCGTCTTCGGCCGCCGCCAGGTGACCGCCTTCGGGTCGGCCGGCGCAAGGCCGTCCGGCATCGCCGCCACCGCGTCGGGAATCCCGGTGTCCCACAGGAACCAGCCCTGAGCATGCTTGATCAGGTAGCAATTGTCGACGAAGTCCATCGACTTGCCTTCATTGACGCCGGGCGACCAGCGTGAAATGTCGCCTGCAACGCCTTCACCGCAGTTGAGGATGTAGAGCTTCTCGACGCCCGATTTCGCCGGCTCGGCGTCCGCATGCGGCAGCGCGCCCACGGCCCAGAACAACATCGCAAGACCGATTGCCTTCTTCACGTCGCCCTCCGTTGATCACGCCGGCCATTCGCGCGGTTGCAATGTGCCGTGTCGTCGCCGCCCGTGGAAGACGGGGACATGGGTCGAGCGATCAATTGAATGCGAGTGCGTGGCGGCTGCCTAGGCTAAACCATTTCGGCCGGTGCCAGCCGGCAGGTCTCGCTGCTGATCTCGACCTGCAGCGTCGCGTGGTGGATGCTGAAGCGCTCCGAGAGCTCGGCACAGACATGATGCAGGAAGACATCGTCGTGTCCGCCGGGCCGCACCAGATGCGCGGTCAGCGCGGTCTCGCTGGTGCTCATCGCCCAGATGTGCAGGTCGTGAACTTCAGTCACGCCCTCGAGCGCGGCGAGATAGTCCCTCACCTCTTTGAGATCGATGCCCTTCGGCACCGCGTCGAGCGCGAGGTTGACACTGTCGCGGGCGAGCTCCCAGCCGCTCAGCAGCACCACCACGGCGATGACGAGGCTGATCGCCGGATCGAGCCACTGCCAGCCGGTCGCCATGATCAAGAGCGCGGCGATCATGACGCCGACCGAGACGCCGGCATCCGCCGCCATGTGCAGATAGGCGCCGCGGACATTGAGGTCGCTGTCGCGGCCGCGCATGAACAGCAGCGCGGTGCCGCCATTGATCAGGACGCCGAGCGCCGCGACCCAGACCACGGTCCAGCTTGCGACCTCCGCCGGCTCGCGCAAGCGGTTGATCGCCTCGACCGCGATGCCGCCGACCGCGATCAGGAGCAACCCGGCATTGAACAGCGCCGCCAGGATCGAGGCGCGACGGTAGCCATAGGTGTGGGTATCGGTCGGCCGCCTGCCGGCGAGCCACGCCCCGCCCCACGCCAGCAGCAGCGCGATGACGTCGGAGAGATTGTGAACCGCGTCGGAGACCAGCGCCAGCGAGTTGGCGGAATAGCCGAAGATCAGTTCCGCGACGACAAAGGCGGTGTTCAGCGACGCGCCGACCGCAAAGGCGGTGCCGAAACTGTCGGGCGCGTGGCTGTGTCCGGCATGGGAATGCCCGGCGTGGGCGCGTCCGTGAGAATGACCGCTGTGGTCGTTGTCGTGATTGTGCGCCATGGCAACCGTCGCCCGATGTCGTCGGCGACGGTTATAGCGCGGTGGAATGTGGATACTATCACACCGCGCTCGTAGCCCGCGTAGCCCGGATGGAGCGCAGCGCAATCCGGGATCCTTGCCAAACGCGAAAGCGGCCCCGGATTTCGCTTCGCTCCATCCGGGCTACAAATCCCGTTACTCCACGCCGCGATTGAACTTGTTCGACTTCGGCAGGCCGTGGGCGAGCCGGCCGGCGTCGGCGCGGTTGCCGCGCCAGTCGGCCAATTCCTTCATGGTCATGCTGTGCTCGCGGCCGGCGGAATCCTTCCAGGTCAGGCCGGCCTTGGCGTCGAACACCGCAACGTCAGACAGCGACGCGCTGGTGTATTTTTGCAGCCGCACGCCGCGGCCGCGCGCCATCTCCGGCACCTGGTCGAGGCCGAACAGCACCATCTTGTGGTTGGTCCCGATCACCGCGACGGTGTCACCGTTCACGGTCGTGATCGCGCGGGCCTCGTTCGGCATCTCGACGTTGAGCACCTGCTTGCCCTTGCGGGTGTTGCCGACGCAGTCCTCTTCCTTGACGACAAAACCCTGACCCTCGCTGCTCGCGATCAGGAACTTGCGCTCGCCCTTGTTGACGAACAGCGAGATGATCGCGGCGTCCTGCTCGAGATCGATGAACATCCGGATCGGCTCGCCATGGCCGCGGCCGCCCGGCAGTTTTGCCACGTCGAGCGAGTAGAACTTGCCGTTGGTCGCGAACAGCAGCAGCTTCGAGGTGGTCTCGGCGAAGAACGAGTGCTCGAGCTTGTCGTCGGTCTTGAAGGCAAGGCCGGAGAGATCCTCGACATGGCCCTTCAGCGTCCGCACCCAGCCCTTCTCTGATATCACGACGGTGCACGGCTCGCGCTCGACCAGCGCTTCCTCGATCGCGGCGAGGTCATGCTCGGGCGCATCGGCGAAGGTGGTGCGGCGCTTGCCGAGCGGCGTCTTGGGTCCGAAGATGTCGCGGACCTTGCGGACCTGATCGCTGACCTTGGCCCATTGCTCGGTCTCGGAAGCGAGCAGGCCCTCGATCCCCTTCAGCTCCTTGCGAAGATCCTTGTCCTCGGTGCGGATCTCCATCTCCTCCAGGCGGCGCAAATTGCGCAGGCGCATGTTGAGGATGGCGTCGGCCTGGATCTCTGACAGCTTGAAGGTCTTCATCAAGACCGGCTTCGGCTCGTCCTCGGTCCGGATGATCTTGATCACCTTGTCGAGGTTCAGATAGGCGACGAGGTGGCCGCCCAGCACTTCCAGGCGGTGCTCGATCTGGGTCCTGCGGAAGTTGGACCGGCGGACCAGCACGTCGCGCAGATGGTCGAGCCATTCGCGCAGGCACTCGGCAAGGCCGACCACCTTCGGGATGCGGCCCTTGATCAGCACGTTGAGGTTCAGCGAGATCTTGCTTTCCAGCTCGGTCAGCCGGAACAGCGACTCCATCATCAACGCCGGATCGACGGTGCGCGATTTCGGCTCGATCACGAGCCGGACGTCCTCGGCCGACTCGTCGCGGACGTCGGCAACCAGCGGCAGCTTCTTCTCGTTGATGAGTTCGGCGATCTTCTCCACGATCCGCGACTTCTGCACCAGCCACGGAATTTCGGTGACGACGACCACCCAGGTGCCGCGCGCGCCCTCTTCCTGGGTCCAGCGCGAACGGGTGCGGAACGAGCCGCGCCCCGTGGTGTAGGCCTCGACGATCGCTTCCTTGGAATCGACCACGATGCCGCCGGTCGGGAAGTCCGGGCCCTTGACCCATTTCAGCAACGCCTTCGACTTGGCGTCGGGCTTCTCGATCAGATGCAGCGCGGCGTCGCAGAGCTCGGCCGCGTTGTGCGGCGGGATCGAGGTCGCCATGCCGACCGCGATGCCCTGCGCGCCGTTGGCGAGCAGGTTCGGAAAGCCGCCCGGCAGCACCACCGGCTCTTTCGACTGGCCGTCGTAGTTGAGGCGAAACTCGACGCCGTCCTCGTCGATGCCGTCGAGCAGCAGCCGCGCGACCTCGGTCATGCGGGCTTCGGTGTAGCGGTAGGCGGCCGGATTATCGCCGTCGATATTGCCGAAGTTGCCCTGGCCGTCGACCAGCGGGTAGCGCGAGGAGAAATCCTGTGCCAAGCGTACCATGGCGTCATAGATCGCCTGGTCGCCATGCGGATGGAACGAGCCCATCACGTCGCCGACGATCTTGGCCGACTTCTTGAATGCGGCGCGCGGGTCGAGCCCGAGCAGGTCCATGCCGTAGAGGATGCGCCGGTGCACCGGCTTCAGCCCGTCGCGGGCGTCCGGCAGGGCGCGATGCATGATGGTCGAGAGCGCATAGGCGAGATAGCGCTCCTCGAGCGCGTCACGCAGCGGCACCTCGTGAATTTCGGCCGGCTCTTCCGGCGGAATCTGTCGTTTTCCCATGGGGAGGCGTTAAACCTTGGCGGTGAATCGGGCAAGCCGCGAATCACGCCAACAGCCCATCGATGCACCTGATTCGCGCGATTATTGCGCCGACTGGCCGGCCGTCCGCACGGGCTTGACGGGAGTTTCCTTGAGGCAATGGCGGGCGATTTCGATCTCGGCGTCGGTCGCACCATGGGCTCTGGCCCAGCTTTCGGCGGCCGAGGCCGAGTACCTGGCGACGTAGTAGCGGACCACCGTGCAGGAGACGCGACGGAGCACGCCCCCCTGCTCGCCGGCCATAGCGTCCGGTGGCAGCGTCAGCAACGCCGCTGAAATAATAATTCCCCGCAGAAACATCGGTCGCCCATCGATGGAACCACGCCCCCGCAATGCTTCACGAGGCGATCTCGTTCCCGTCCCGCCGCGCATGACAGGGGCGCAGGAATGTCAGTGCTTCGCGCCATCGACGTCCGAGGCGAACCCGATGACCTCGATCTCGTCAAAACAGCGGCTCGGGGCGCGGGATCACGTCCCCGCCAGCCGCCTCCGCCGCCGGGCCACGGCGTTGATAAATCCGTCGCGGGCGTCGGAATGGCCCTGGCCGCGGGGCTCCAGCACGTGGCGGAGCAGGAACAGGCCGGTGATCTGGAAGCCGTCGCGCAGATCCTGGTCCGACCAGCTGTTGGCGCCGCCCTCGCCTTCGCGCAGGAACGCCGGCAGCGGCAACAGCCGGTCGCGCCACTGCTCGCCGGCGGCGCGGGACACGGCGCCGCCGGATTTCGGCGATACATAGATCAGGTCCGACGTCTCCCCGGTGGCCGCGCAGTTTTCCAGGTCGAGCCCGAAGCCGAGCTCGGTCAGCATGGCGAGCTCGAACCGGATCAGGTGCACGGCGGCAACGCCGGCGTCCTCGAAATCGTCGAGCGTCCCTTGCAGCATCCAGTAGATGTCCTCATGCGGATCGCGCTCCGGCAGCAGCCGGGCCAGCGCCGCAAGATGCGTAACGCCGTAGACCGCATGTGACGAGCCGAGCAGCGTCGCCGCGCGCAGCCGCGTGCCCTCCAGCGCATACATGCCGAGATGCTCGTCGAGGCGCGCCCGCCACACCGCGGTCACGCTGTTGCCGGGCTGCAGCAGCGGCCGCATCCGCGAGCCGGCGCCGCCGCGCACCAGGCCGAGATGGCGGCCGTGCTCACGCGTCAACAGCTCGACGATGGCGGAGGATTCGCCATGCCGCCGCACGCCCAGCACGATGCCTTCGTCGGTCCATTCCATGCGCGGAGTCTATCAGGATTCCGCGGATGAACGCAGCTTTCCTCACGCGTCATGCCCTACGCGTTGAACCAACCCCGCGCGTCACCGGTGAAGGAATAATACAGCCCGGCCGTGGTCAGGATGCATGACACCACCTCGATGGCGCTGTCGATCTCCATGCCCCTTGCGCCGATGACCTGCACCAGGGACATCACCGACAGGACAAGCACCGCGAGCAGCGCCCAGCGCGGCCAGTTCTTGCGGTGCTGCGCGGCGAGCCGGACGAAATACATCAGCAGCAGGATCATGCAGCCGGCCGTCAGGGTCTCGCCCATGATCATCTGCTCGGTCTTCAGGACGGTCGGCGTGCGGTCCTGGAACGCCACCGACAGCGCATCCAGCGTCAGCGACAGATAGAGCAGAACCTCAAACCACAGCACATTTCTGGGCACGTTCATGCAAACGTCGACTCTTATTCCTTGGGGAATTCCAGTCCCATTTCCTTGTAGCGATCGGGATCGTCACCCCAGTTCTCACGCACCTTGACGAACAGGAACAGATGCACGGGGACGCCCATGATCTCGGCGATCTCGGCACGTGCCTGCGCGCCGATCGACTTGATGGTGGCGCCGCCCTTGCCGAGCACGATCTTGCGCTGGCTCTCGCGCTCGACAAAAATCGTCTGCTCGATGCGGATCGACTTGTCCTTGCGGTCGGTCCAGCTGTCGGTCTCGACCGTCGACTGGTACGGCAGTTCCTGATGCAGATGGCTGTAGATCTTCTCGCGCGTGATCTCGGCCGCCAGATGCCGCATCGGCGCATCCGACATCTGGTCCTCCGGATAGAGGAAGGGCCCTGCGGGCACCAGCTTGGCCAGCGTCTGGCGCAAATCGGCAACGCCGTCGCCGGACAGCGCCGAAATCATGAAGGTGTGCTCGAAGCCCATCCGCTCGTTGGCGGCCTGCGCCAGCGCCAGCAGCTTCTCGCGCTGAACGAGATCGACCTTGTTCAGCACCAGGATCTTCGGATGGGCGACGGTTTCGAGCTTGGCCAGGATCGCGTTGGCCTCTTCGTCGAGGCCCGACTTCGCATCGAGCAGCACGCAGACGAGATCGGCGTCGTGCGCGCCGCTCCAGGCGGTCGACACCATGGCGCGGTCAAGCCGGCGCCGCGGCGCGAAGATCCCGGGCGTGTCGACCAGGATGATCTGCGCGTTGCCCTCGATCACGATGCCGCGGATCAGCGCGCGCGTGGTCTGCACCTTGCGCGAAACGATCGTGACCTTGGAGCCCACCAGCGCATTGACCAGCGTCGACTTGCCGACATTGGGCGCACCGATCAGCGCGACGAAGCCACAGCGCGTCGCGTCCCCTTGCCCTTTGGCCTCGTCAGTCATTGGTGCCGACGCCTTCGCGCTCGATCATCGCGGATGCTGCCGCCTTCTCGGCCGCGCGCTTGTTGCCACCGAGGCCCTCGGCGGAGGCCAGGCCCGGCAGGTCAACCGCAACGCGGAATTGTGGATCGTGATGCGGGCCGGTGCGTTCGACCTCGCGATAGACCGGCGTCGGCAGCCCCTTGCCCTGCGCCCATTCCTGCAACACGGTCTTGGGATCGCGCAGCGGCCGGCGCAGCTTGTGCATCCGTTCGGTCCAGTTGCGCTCGACGAACTGGCGCGCGGCCTCGTAGCCGCCGTCGAGAAAGATCGCCCCGATAACCGCTTCGCAGATGTCGCCGAGCACGGACTTGCGCAGCCGGGCGCCCTCGACCGCCTTCACCATGCCGAGCTTGATGTCCTCGAGCAGCCCGAGCGCCTTGGCGACGTCGGCGCAACTCTCCTTGCGCACGAGGTCGGCGAGCCGCTTCGACAATTCGCCCTCGTCGGCCTTGGGGAACGACCGGAACAGCATGTCCGATACGATCAGCCCGAGCACGTGGTCGCCGAGGAACTCCAGCCGCTGGTAGCTGTCGGCGCGGTTGCGGGTGGCGGGCTTCAGCGCGGAGACGTGGGTGAAGGCGGTGGTCAGCAGCGCGGGATCCTGGAAGGTGTACCCGATCCGCGCCTCGGTGCCCGCGATCGCGGCCTTCTCCTCAGCGGCCTTGGCCGCCTTGCTGCGCCGCTTCTTCGGCGCGGCTGTGCTGTCGGCGGCAGGCGTCTGGCTCGGCTCGCCGGTCGGCGCTTGATCGTTGATGGCTGCGGTATCGTCGTTCATCGCACGATAGAGAATAGGCGATTCCACCGCACGGCAAGCGGCCAGCGCCAGATCATCCAGGCCTGCTCGCCCTCGGCGATCGAGAAGAAGATCATCTGGGCGCGCCCGATGATGTTCTCGAACGGCACGTAGCCGACCTGCGACAGGAAGCGGCTGTCGGTGGAGTTGTCGCGGTTGTCGCCCATCATGAAGAAATGCCCGGGCGGAACGGTGTAGACGATGGTGTTGTCCATGTAGCTGTTGTCGGTGCAGTCCAGCGTCTCATAGCTGACGCCGTTCGGCAGCGTCTCCTTCCAGCGCTTGACGCGGGCGGTCGCATCCGCCGAGCCGCAGGGATCCTCGCCGACGAAATCGCTCAGCCGCTCCCGCTTGATCGGCTCGTCGTTGATGTAGAGCAGCCCGCTCTTGACCTCGATGCGGTCGCCGGGCAGCCCGATGACGCGCTTGATGTAGTCGGTGGAGTCATCCCGCGGCAGGCGAAACACCACGATGTCGCCGCGGTTCGGCTCCGAGCCGAAGATGCGGCCCGAGAAAATGTTCGGCGAGAACGGGATCGAATAGTGGCTGTAGCCATAGGAATATTTCGAGACGAACAGGTAGTCGCCGACCAGGAGCGTCGCCTTCATCGACCCGGAGGGGATGTTGAACGGCTGGAACAGGAAGGTGCGGATAACGAGCGCGATCAGAAGAGCATGGATGACGACGCGGATGGTCTCGCCCAAGCCGCTTTCAGATTTGGTCCCGGTGGTCACGCTCATTGCTTTCCCAATTCCCGTGGACTGATGTCCACGCGGTGGCAGAACGTTCTCTTCGCGCGAAGCGTTGGGCCTTCGCGTGAGGAAAATGGCCTTGATTCTGATCTTGAGGGCAAATTCCGGCCTAAACCCGGAATCAGCGTCTCGCTCGATATAACCCTGCGGCGTTTTAGACGGTTGTTCGCAGGGGCGCAATCAATCGCCGCCTCAAAACTTCGCAATTCATTGAAATATCAATGATTTTTTAGTTTGCTGAAGTTTTCCGGCAGATTCCGGCGCCCCGCGTTCATCTGGCGGTGGCAACCGCCGAAATTATGACGAAGGCCTGGGCCAAGGGCCAATCGTCGGTGATCGAAAGATCGATCTGCGCCTGCATGCCCTCGGGCGTCAGTTCCTGGAGCCGGGCCAGCGCCCCGCCGGTCAGCCGCATCGACGGCCGCCCGCCGGGCAGGTTCACGACGCCCATGTCCTTCCACCACACCCCGCGCCGGATACCGGTGCCGAGGGCCTTGGAGCAGGCCTCCTTGGCGGCAAAGCGCTTGGCGTAGGTTGCGACCACCATCTTCTCGCTGTTGGCGCGGCGCATCGCCTTGGCGCGCTCGGCATCGGTGAAGATGCGCTCGAGGAATCGCTCGCCATGGCGCTCGATCACCTTGGCCACCCGGGTGATGTCGATCAGGTCCGAGCCGATGCCGATGATCATGCGCTGACGCCACCCTGCGCCCTGGCGCGGCCGCGGTCCATCGCCGCACGCATCTCACGCACCGTCCCGGCAATGCCGACGAACAGCGCCTCGCCCATCATGAAATAGCCGATGTTCAACTCCCGGATTTCGGGCAGCGCGGAAATCGTCTCCGCGGTGTCATAGTCGAGCCCGTGGCCGGCATGGACCTCGAGCCCGGCCGCCTGCGCGAGCCTGGCGCCGGCGACGATGCGCTTCCATTCGGCCTCCGCCTTGTCCTGGTGGCCGTCGACCACGGCGTCGCACCAGCCGCCGGTGTGGATCTCGATCACCGGCGCCTTCAGCTTGGCGGCCATCTCGATCTGCCTGGGGTCGGCCGCAATGAACAGCGAGACGCGGATGCCGGCGTCATTGAGCCGTGCGATGAACGGCGCCAGTGCGTTGTGCTGGCCGACAACGTCGAGGCCGCCTTCGGTGGTGAGCTCCTGGCGCCGCTCCGGCACCAGGCAAACCGCGTGCGGCTTGGTGGCGAGCGAGATCCGAAGCATGTCGTCGGTCGCCGCCATCTCGAAATTCAGCGGCTTGGAGATCTCGGCCTTGAGCCGCGCCATGTCCTCGTCGCGGATGTGGCGGCGGTCCTCGCGCAGATGCGCGGTGATGCCGTCGGCGCCGGCCGCGATCGCGGCAAGCGCCAGCCGCACCGGATCGGGCCGCGCACCGCCCCGCGCGTTGCGCAGGGTGGCGACGTGATCAACATTGATACCGAGACGCAGCGGCGGAGACGACATCAAATCACTCTCTGACAAACCAGTTGAACCATCCCCTCATCCTGAGGAGCGGCGCCTGCGCCGCGTCTCGAAGGATGTGGCCCCGTCTCGGGCCGCATCGTCCGGAGACGGCGCTGACG
The DNA here is from genome assembly GCF_056837965.1 of Bradyrhizobium ferriligni. Taxonomy (NCBI): domain Bacteria; kingdom Pseudomonadati; phylum Pseudomonadota; class Alphaproteobacteria; order Hyphomicrobiales; family Nitrobacteraceae; genus Bradyrhizobium; species Bradyrhizobium ferriligni. The sequence goes on along the minus strand of NZ_JBXEJO010000008.1, from coordinate 49,231 downwards.
CGCCTCCCCACCATGAGGGCCGATGACAGGCGGAAGCCTAACCATTGACGCGCTCGACCCGAGCGACGACGGCCTTGGCGCGCAACTGGGCGATGATAGCGCTGAGATGCTTGAGGTCATAGACCTCAAGATCGATGGTCAGCTCCGTGAAGTCAGGCGATTGGCGCGACATGTGGATGTTGTCGATGTTGCCGTCGTGCTCGGCGATCACGGTCGCGATCTGGGCAAGGCTGCCGGGCTCGTTGACATTGTGGACCAGGATGCGCGCAGGAAAGCGCTGCGGCATGGTTTCGTCGATATCCCAGCGCACGTCGAGCCAGCGCTCCGGCTCCTCCTCGAAATCCTTCAGCGCCGGCGACTGGATCGGATAGATCGTGATCCCCTCGCCCGCCGTGACGATGCCGACGATCCGGTCGCCCGGCACCGCGCCGCCGTTCGGCGCGAACTTCACCGGCAGGTCGGAATTGATGCCACGCACCGGGATCACCGAGGTGGCGCGCGCCGGATGCGGCGGGTTCTGCGTCTTCAGCTTGGCGGCGAGGCCCTTCTTGGCGCCGTAGCGCACCAGCCGCTCTTCCTTGTAGTCGGGATACATCGCGCGCGCGACGTCGGAAGCCTTGATCTCGCCGCGCCCGACCGAGGCCATCACGTCCTCGATCGAGGTGCGCGCGAGCCGCGGCAAGGCACCCTTCAGCTTGTCGTCGGCATATTCGATCTTGGCACGGGCAAACAGGCGGTCGACGATGCGGCGGCCGAGGCCGGCATACTGGTCGCGCACGGCGTCGCGGGTGGCGCGGCGGATCGCGGCCCGCGCCTTGCCGGTGCGGGCGAGCGCTTCCCAGGCCGACGGCGGCGCGGACTGCGCCTTCGAGGTCAGCACCTCGACCTCGTCGCCGTTCTGCAGCTCGGAGGACAGCGGCGCGAACTTGCCGTTGATCTTGCAGCCGACCGCGCTGTTGCCGACGCCGGTGTGAACGGCGTAGGCGAAATCGATCACGTTGGCGTTGCGCGGCAGCGCGATCAGCTTGCCCTTCGGCGTGAAGCAGAACACCTGATCGTGGAACAGCTCGAGCTTGGTGTGCTCGAGGAATTCTTCCGGATTGGCGCTTTCCGAGAGGATGCCGATGGTGTGGCGCAGCCAGGCGAAGGCGTTGGACTCGTGCTTCATCCGCTCGTGCGGCGAGCCCGCGCCCTCCTTGTAGAAGGCATGCGCGGCGATACCGAACTCGGCGATCTGGTTCATGTCCTCGGTGCGGATCTGCAGCTCGACGCGCTGCTTGCCCGGCCCGATCACCGTGGTGTGGATCGAGCGGTAGTCGTTCTGCTTCGGGGTCGAGATGTAGTCCTTGAAGCGGCCCGGCACCACCGGCCAGGTGGTGTGGACGATGCCGAGCGCGCGGTAGCAGGCCCCGACATCGTCGAGGATGATGCGGAAGCCGTAGATATCGGACAGCTGCTCGAAGCCGACCGACTTGCGCTCCATCTTGGTCCAGATCGAAAACGGCTGCTTGCGGCGGCCGAACACCCGCGCGGTGATGCCGTTCTTCTGCAGGTTCTTGGAGAGCTGGGTTTCGATCTCGCCGATCAAATTGCGGTTGCGCTCGGCCAGTGAATCGAGCCGCTGCTTGACCACCGCATAGGCCTCGGGATCGAGCACGAAGAACGACAGGTCCTCGAGTTCCTCGCGCATCTCGTGCATACCCATGCGACCGGCCAGCGGCGCATAGATATCCAACGTCTCTTCGGCGATGCGGCGGCGCGAGGCCGGCGGCACGAATTCCAGCGTGCGCATGTTGTGCAAGCGGTCGGCCAGCTTGATCAGCAGCACGCGGACATCGTCGGCGATCGCAAGCAGCAGCTTGCGCAAATTCTCGGCCTGCTTGGCCTCGCGCGACACCAGTTCCAGCCGCTTCAGCTTGGTCAGGCCCTCGACCAGCGCGCCGATCTCGTGGCCGAACACATTGTCGATCTCGGCCCGCGTCGCCTCGGTGTCCTCGATCGTGTCGTGCAGCAGCGCCGCCACGATCGTGGCGTCGTCGAGCTTGAGGTTGGTGAGGATCGCGGCGACCTCGAGCGGATGCGAGAAATAGGGGTCGCCGGAAGCACGCGTCTGCGTGCCGTGCGCCTTCATGGCGTAGACATAGGCGCGGTTGAGCAGGTCTTCGTTGGTGTCGGGGTTATAGGAGCGGACGCGCTCGACGAGGTCATATTGTCGCATCATTCGCGTCCGCGGCTTGGCCGGCCTTTCCGCCGTGGACGACGTCGGCGCCACCGCGACCGTTTCGGTTGCAGCCTGCATCTGGATGGAACTGCGGCGTCGATACGCCATGAACTCGCTGCCTCTCGCGCGGGACCGGAATGTCCCACCTTTCTTCAATCTAGTGCGCTTTCGAATGAAGCAGCACCCCGCGCGGGCCCTGGAACCATTCAATTTCGCGCGTCCGCATAGGACGCACCGTAACAGCAAAATTGTCAACAAAAGCAAAGGCCCGGAGCAATGTCCGGGCCTTCGGTAAATCGGTTCGAAACGACGGCGAGCTTACTCGTCTTCCTCGGGCTGTTCTTCCGGGGGCGCCAGACCCTCGAGGCCCTTCAGCAGCTCTTCCTCGGTCATCCGCTCGACCGCGACCTCGGTGTCGTCGGCGTCGACGCTGGCACCGGCGGAACCGATCAGCGGCACGGTGTCGGGCTCGGGCTCGTCGACCTCGACGAACTTCTGCAGGGAGTGCACGAGCTCCTCTTTCAGGTCTTCCGGCGAGATCGTCGAATCGGCGATCTCCCGCAGCGAGACGACCGGATTCTTGTCGTTGTCGCGATCAACCGTGAGTTGCGACCCCGACGAGATCATCCGGGCGCGATGCGCGGCCAACAGGACGAGGTCGAAACGATTGTCGACCTTGTCAATGCAATCTTCGACGGTGACGCGAGCCATCTCGAGGCGCTCCGTGGTAAAAGGGACCAAACATGTAGGTTATGAGGGTTAGTTATAGGCCTAGCCCCCGTTTCGCAAGGTAAAATTTGTGATTTGCCTTCCGAACAGGCTCTGATAACCCGGTCTGACGGGGGCCAGAAGGGCCGGAGCGTCTGACGACATGGCTAGGTTGCTGTCCCAGGCGAGTAAATCTCTTCATTGCAATGTCAAGGGTCTAGGCTTTTTGCCCTCGCCTCACCATAATTGCGGTGGTGACTGTCGTGGGGAAAGATTCACAGAACTTTAGGCAGCAACGCCGGAAATTGCGCGCGGTTGATCACCGCCGCGCTAAGAACACTAACAACCACGCGAGAACACTTTGATGTCGTCACCTGTTTCCAACAAGATCGCGCTCTTCATCGACGGAGCGAATCTTTACGCCACCGCTAAGACGCTGGGCTTCGACATCGACTACAAGCGCCTCCTCAAGGAGTTCCAGAGTCGCGGCACGCTGCTCCGTGCGTTCTACTACACGGCGATCATCGAGGATCAGGAGTATTCGTCGATCCGCCCGTTGATCGACTGGCTCGATTACAACGGCTACACCGTCGTCACCAAGGCGACCAAGGAATTCATCGACGCCAGCGGCCGCCGCAAGGTGAAGGGCAACATGGACATCGAGCTCGCCGTCGATGCCATGGAACTCGCCGAACACATCGACCAGATGATTCTGTTTTCCGGCGATGGCGACTTCCGCTCGCTGGTGGAGGCCGTGCAGCGCCGCGGCGTTCGCGTCACGGTCATCTCCACCATCGCCAGCCAGCCGCCGATGATCGCCGACGAGCTGCGCCGCCAGGCCGACGTCTTCACCGACCTGGTCGAGCTGCAATCCAAGCTCGGCCGCGATCCGTCGGAACGTCCGGCCCCGCGCGAACCGCGCCACCACTCCCCGCAATTCCTGCAGCGCGCGACCACCATGGCCCCACGGGGAGCCGATGACGATTTCGACGAGTAATCTCGTCACCGCTGCCACGCGCCCCGACAGCAACTGTCCGCTCTGTCCACGGCTGGCCGAGTTCCGCGCGCAGGCGCGCGCACGCGAGCCGGGCTGGTTCAACTCACCGGTGGAATCGTTCGGCGATCCGAATGCGCGGCTGTTGATCGTCGGGCTCGCGCCGGGCCTGCAGGGCGCCAACCGCACCGGCCGTCCCTTCACCGGCGACTACGCCGGTGATCTGCTCTATGCGACCCTGCTCGAATATGGCTTCGCCAGCGGCGTCTATCAGGCGCGGCCGGACGACGGGCTGAAGCTGGTCGACGCCCGGATCAGCAACGCGGTGCGCTGCGTGCCGCCGCAGAACAAGCCGCTGCCGGCCGAGATCAACACCTGCCGGCAATTCCTCCGCGCCACCATCGCCACGATGCCGAAGCTGCGCGCGATCGTGCTGCTCGGACGAATCGCCCACGAATCGACTCTCAAGGCGCTGGATGTTCGCTTGGCGGCCGCGCCTTTTGTGCACGGTGCCGTGCATAGTGCGGGCAGATTCAAGCTCTACGACAGCTACCACTGCTCGCGCTACAACACGAACACCGGCGTGTTGACGACCGACATGTTCCGCAAGGTGTTCGCGACCGTGCGCAAGGAGCTCGGCTAGCATCCGCGACCGCCTTGGGCGGAGGCATGCACAATTTCGGAATATTAGAAATATATCCCTGAATTGCCCGACGTGTCAAGTTGCCTGGTCGAACGCCGGCCGCCGCCGGGCTACTTTGCATGGGGTTGTTCTCGATATTTTCGCAGCGTGACCTGCGACGGCCCCATCACATCACGTTGCGCTAGTCCCTCCGCGGATTGGCCTTCAGCCAAGCCAGCACGTCGCCGGCGTTCCGGTCAGGCGGGAACACCGGATAGAACACGTGCGTGATGCGCGCGTCGTCGATCACAAGCGCGAGCCGCTTGATCAGGGTCAGGCCGGCCACCGACATCGTCGGCAACTTCAACGTGTGCGTCAATTCCAGCGCTTCGTCGGACAGCACCGGGAACGGCAGATGCAGCCGCGACGCCATCTCGGTCTGGTACGCGTTGCTTTGCGTCGACAGCCCGAACACCTGGGCGGCACCGGCCGCCTTCAGTTCGGCAAACAGATCGCGGAATGCGCAGGTCTGCGGGGTGCAGCCGCGGGCGCCCGGGATCATGTCCCAATCGTCGACCAGCCCGATCTTGCCGGGCTCGCCAGTTCGCGGATAGGCGAACACCACGGTGCGGCCCTTGAGCGCCGACAGCGCCACGGCGGTGTCGTCGGTGGCGCGCAGCCTGACCGGCGGGATCGTCATGCCGACGAGGTGCGCCGCGCCGCCGTCATCGCTAGGTGCCGGAATCTTGCTCCAGTCGACGTCAGTGAGGCTGCTCTGGCTCATCGGACCCTCTCCATCCGCCGTCATCGCGATGACGCCGTTCCGCACCGTGCTATCCCCGCGCCCGCATCAGGCGGCCCTTCTCGCGGCTCCAGTCGCGCTTCTTCTCGGTCTCGCGCTTGTCGTGCAGCTTCTTGCCCTTGGCGACCGCCAGCAGCAGTTTGGCACGGCCGCGCTCGTTGAAATACAGCTTCAACGGAATGAGCGTCATGCCCTCGCGGTCGACCGCGCCGAGCAGCTTGTTGATCTGCTTGCGATGCAGCAGCAGCTTCCGCGGCCGCTTCGGCTCGTGGTTGAAGCGGTTGGCCTGCAGATATTCGGGGATATTGGCGTTGATCAGCCACAACTCGCCGTTCTTGGAATCCGCATAGGATTCCGCGATCGTGCTCTTGCCGCTGCGGATTGATTTCACCTCGGTGCCGGTCAGCGAAATGCCGGCCTCGATCGTGTCCTCGATCGCGTAGTTGAAGCGGGCCTTTCGGTTCTCGGCAACGACCTTGATGGGACGTTCGTTCTTCTCGGCCACTTTAGCTCTTCTTGAGGAGGTCGCGGATTTCCGTCAGCAGCACGGCCTCGGCGGACGGCTTCGACGGCTCGGCAGGCTTGACCTCTTCCTTGCGCTTGAACTGGTTCATGGCGCGAATGACCATGAACAGCACGAAGGCGACGATCAGGAAGTTGAGCGTCAGCGTCAGGAAGTTGCCCCAGGCCAGCACCGCACCCTGCTTCTTGGCGTCGGCGAGGTTGGTTGCGTTGACGGCCTTGGAAAGCCCGGTGAAATAGTTGGAGAAGTCGAGACCGCCCGTGATCGCGCCGATGATCGGCATGATGATGTCGCCGACCAGCGAGGTGACGATCGCGCCGAAGGCCGCACCGATGATGACGCCGACGGCGAGGTCGACGACATTGCCCTTCATGGCGAACTCGCGGAATTCCTTCAGCATGCCCATCCCCTTCTGTTCGACATTGCGCACGGCACTGGTCGCGGCGGCCGCGGTCCGGCTCAGTTGATCAGGCCGGCATGCACCATGGCGCTGCGGACCGCCTGGCGGGTCGCTTCGGTGACCGGCACCATCGGCAGGCGCAGCTTCTCGTCCAGCTTGCCGAGCAGCGACATCGCGTACTTCACCGGCGCCGGATTGCTCTCGATGAACAGGTTGGTGTGCAGCGGCATCAGCTTGTCATGGATCTTCAGTGCCGTCGTGACGTCGCCCTTCTGCCAGGCGGTCTGGAACTCCGAGCACAGCCGCGGCGCGACGTTCGAGGTCACCGAGATGCAGCCGTGGCCGCCATGGGCCATGTAGCCGATGATGGTGGCGTCCTCGCCGGAGAGCTGGTTGAAATCCTCGCCCATCGCGGCGCGCTGCTGCGAGACCCGCACCATGCTCGCGGTGGCGTCCTTGACGCCGGCAATGTTCTTCAGCTCGAACAGCCGCTTCATGGTGTCGACCGACATGTCGATCACCGAGCGCGGCGGGATGTTGTAGATGATGATCGGAATGCCGATCGCATCGTTGATCGCCTTGAAGTGCTGATACATGCCTTCCTGGGTCGGCTTGTTGTAGTACGGCGTCACGACCAGCACTGCGGTGGCGCCGGCCTTCTCGGCGTGCTCAGCGAGCTCGATCGCCTCCTTGGTCGAATTCGAGCCGGCACCGGCGATCACGGGCACGCGGCCCTTGGCCTCCTCGATGCACCACTCGACCACCCGCTTGTGCTCGTCGTGGCTCAGCGTCGGGCTCTCGCCTGTGGTGCCGACCGGCACCAGGCCGTGGGTGCCCTCGGCGATCTGCCAGTTCACGAGGCTGCGGAACGCCGCTTCGTCCACCGAGCCGTTTTTGAAGGGCGTCACCAAGGCAGTGAATGATCCCCGGAATTTTGTCTTGGCTGCCATGGACTTCCTCCAAACGCTTCAGGCTAAAGGCTAGGTCGACGGACCCTTGTTGTTGGCGTGCTTCACGTCCGTGCGACCGGCACCCGGTTGTTGCGAAACGCCATGAAAGGCAATTCATATCGGGTCTGGCCGACAGACGAAAGGGCCGTACCGTACCTATTCCCAACGGTAATCTGCGGCGCGCGAAATCGTTTCCAGCCGCGATTTTGCCGTTGTGCTGGCGCAAACAGCCGCACCGGCAGGCTTCTTAGTATTTTGTGTACGTTTTCAATCAAATAAGAACCCATGGCCCAAACGACCAGATGATTCGGGGCCGCAGAGGACTTCTGTGATCCGTTCCGTTCGCGCAGGCACATTGCGGTCGACGGCGCTGGCGACGAGCCTGGCGCTCGTTGTCGGCCTTGCCGCCATCACGGCAGATGCCTGGGCCGCCGAGGATGCTCCAACCGCAAAGCCGGCTGCCCAAGACACGGCCTCCAAGAGCGCCGCCTCCAATACCACGCCGAAGTCCGCGGCTCCGAAGGCGGCGGCTTCAAAGCCAACGGCAACCAAACCCGGCGCTGCCAAGACTGACGCAGCCAAGCCCGACGCTGCCAAGACTGACGCTCACAAGACCGAGGCTCACAAGACCGAGGCTCAAAAGACAACGTCGTCCAAGTCCGGCGCGGTCAAGACCGACGGGGCCAAGGCCGCTCCTGCCAAGACCGAAGCTCACAAGGCAACGACTCCGAAGACCCCGGAATCCAAGGGCACCACGTCCAAGACCAACACCTCCAAGACCACCGCGGCCAAGCCCGCCGCTCCGGTTGCAACGGGAACTGTATCGAGCAGGTCGGTGCCCGCGCCCGCGCTGGTTCCGGCAACCCGCCAGCATGCCGCACCGATCGCGCGCAAGCCGGTGCTGCCTGCGGCCGTGGCCGCGACATCCTCGACGTCGCAGTCGGACAAGGAAGCGCTTGCAAGCGTCGTCGAGCTGCTGCGCAAGCGCAGGCCGGCGGACGCCACCGAGGCCGAGGCCTCGATCTCCGATCCGGTCGCGCGCAAGCTTGCCGAATGGCTGATCCTGCGCAGCGAGGACAACGGCGCCTCGGTCGAGCGCTACCGCGCCTTCCTCGATGCCAATCCGAGCTGGCCGTCGCAGACCTTCCTGCGTCGCCGCATCGAGGCCTCGCTGTGGGACGACCGCCGCGACGACTCCGCGGTCTGGACCTGGTTCCAGAATGAATCGCCGGTCTCGGCCAAGGGCCGGCTCGCGCTCGCCAAGGTGATGATCGGACGCGGCGACCGCGGCAATGCCGAGCGCCTGGTCCGCGAGGCCTGGCGCAACGACGGAATGAGCGAGGACACCGAAAACACCGCGCTCGACCTGTTCGGCTCGCTACTGACTGCCGGCGACCACAAGGCACGCATGGACACCATGCTGTATGGCACCGACAACGAGGCCGCCGGCATGCGCGAAGCCAAGCGCCTTGGCTCCGGCTACGTGGCGCTCGCGAAGGCACGCATCGCCGCCACCCGCAAGGGTTCGAACCTGCGCGCGCTGCTGGAAGCCGTGCCGAGCGAGCTCTCCGGCGACACCGGCTATTTGTTCGCCAGGATTCAGTTACTCCGCCGCGAGGAGAAATTCGCCGAGGCTGCGCGGCTGATGCTGAGCGCACCGAAGGAAGCCTCCCGCCTCTACAACGTCGACGAATGGTGGATCGAGCGCCGGCTGCTGGCGCGCAAGATGATCGACACCAACGAGTTTCGCACCGCCTATCTGATCGCGCGCGACGCGGCGTTGCCGGCCCGCGACATCTACAAGACCGAGCAGGAATTCACCTCGGGCTGGATCGCGCTGCGCTTCCTCAACGATCCCGCCCTCGCCGCCCAGCATTTCGCGCGGATCGGCGTCGGCAGCGCCAACCCGACCGCGCTGGCGCGTGCCGGCTATTGGCAGGGCCGCGCCGCGGAGGCCGCCGGCCGCGGCCAGGAGGCGCGCGCCGCTTACGGACGCGCGGCCGAGCAGTCCACCAGCTATTACGGCCAGCTCGCGCGTGCCAAGCTCGGCCTGCCGCAGATCGAGCTGAACAGCGCGCCGCGCGGCCGCGGCGCCGAGCGGCTGGAGATCGTGCGCGCGGTGGCGCTGCTCTACGAAATCGACGCGCGCGAGCTCGCGATCCCGATCTTCGGCGACATGGGCGACAATGGCGATCCGGAGGCCCTCGCCGGCCTCGGCGAGCTCACCGGGCGCCACGGCGATGCCCGCGGCATGCTGCTGATGGGCAAGGCCGCGCTCAACCGCGGACTGCCGTTCGACCACTACGCCTATCCGGTCAACGGCATTCCGTCGTTCCGCCAGGTCGGGCCGGAGGTCGAGCAGAGCGTCGTCTACGCGATCGCGCGCCAGGAGAGTGCGTTCAATCCGGCGGTGGTGTCGCCGGCCCAGGCCTACGGCCTGATGCAGGTGACGCCGGACGCCGGACGTTACGTCTGCAAGCGCGCCGGCATCGGCTTCGACCTCAACCGGATGAAGACCGATCCGGTCTACAACGCGATGCTCGGCGCCGCCGAGCTCGGCGGCCTGCTCGAGGACTACCGCGGCTCCTATATCCTGACCTTCGCCGCCTACAATGCCGGCCGCGGCAGCGTGCGGAAGTGGATCGAGCGCTATGGCGATCCGCGCGATCCCAAGGTCGACGCGGTCGACTGGGTCGAGCTGATTCCGTTCTCGGAGACGCGGAACTACGTCCAGCGGATCATGGAAAACCTGCAGGTCTACCGCGCCCGGTTCGGCGGCGGCACCAAATTGCAGATCGAGGCCGATTTGCGCCGCGGCGCCAGCGTGGAATGAGCCGGCGCAACCGGTTTTCAACAGGCTTGGCGCCGTGCGCTTCCAGCCGCGATCCAGTATCGGGCTAATTCATTGTTATATCTTGCATTTTAAGCATCGAGACGCTCCGACGCCTGCCGATTGGCGCGATATATGAAGGCTCGGGAACGGCCGGCGGCCGAGCTGCCCTCAAATCACCTTGGCGCAATCTGAATCTGCCGCTTGCGGCTCAGCGCCCTCTCGGGCATATCGGCGCCATTGGAGACGTGGCCGAGTGGCTGAAGGCGGCGGTTTGCTAAACCGTTATAGGCTTGTAAAGGCCTATCGAGGGTTCGAATCCCTCCGTCTCCGCCATACTCATTGTGTGTCCAGCCCGGAGACATGGGTAACAGGTCGTACCTAAGACATGGGTGACAACCTCGTGCCGAACGGGTTGTCGAGGGGTTGCAGGGTTTTGTGCTCCAGGTCGAAGTATCCCAAATCATAGTGCATGAAGCTGACGAGCCAAATGCCGGCCCCTGGCCTGGACCGGTCGTCACCTCCGCGTGAATGAAACATCATTCCCGGCTCCGCGAAGCGAGCGCGCAACAAACCGCGCCCACGATCCCCGCATTGTTTTCTTTCACCTGAACATTTCCGGGGTAAGGCCATGCAGCAAGACAGTGGCATCCAATTCCAGGATCTCGACCAGGTTCTGCGTAACGCCCAGCTTCGCCGATCCGTCGACTTAGGCTTCTGGCTACGACAGCGCTTCCCATCCAAAGCAGGCAGGCTCGTGGTCGCAACTTCGCTGGCTTGCATGGTTGTTGCGCTGGCGATCGTTGCTGCCCCGCGGCCGGTCTCAAGCGCTGCGCTCGGCAGCGAGTGGCAATGCAGCAAGGCGGCGTTTGTTTTGACGACCTGCCGTCAAGCCGACCCTGCGCGCTCATAGCAATCGGCCGCGTCCGGGGGCAGCACGGTAGCAACGTCAATTGACATTGGTGAAACCATTGTCCGCCGACTTCGTAGCTGGAGCGCCGGCCTATTTCTTCCATTTTGGCACTACGGGCCGGCTGGGGCCGTTCGGTCTTTCCCAGTCACGAACGGCCTCACTTTTAGGTCCATCTATGACCTGCGTCAGCTTTCCCTCGGCTTGATTATTTGGCATCAAATGATCAAGAAGCCCGCACGAAGAATCCGCCGGCCGGTCGAGATCGGGCTGAAGGCGAAGAAATAAATGGATGTACCAAGTCGCGGTCTCAGGTTAGCGATCTGTTTCGCGCTGGTTCTCGTTCTGCCTGCTGCGCAGACGCCGCCGACGCTGCATTCGCGGGACGAGTGGCGTGTGGTTGACAAGGAATGTCGCGACGTCTTGCCTCCGCAGGCAAAGATACAGGCATGCCTCAACCTGCTGAGCGATCGACGCCTCCCGACCGCCTATCTTGCGTCGATCAACAGCGAAATATCGAGCACGTTCCAAAGCTTGCGGGATTACGGCAACGCCATCAAGTACAAGAAGATCGAAATTGAACGCACCTCGGCGAGGCAACCTTCTTCGTCGGGCGACGCACTTCCTGCCAGTCTCGGTGCGATGTCTCTGCGTTATACGGAGCTCGGGACACTGCAGGCACTCGATCGCCAAACCAACTTCGGCAGTCAGTCGGATGAAGCCCGCCGAGGCGCCGCTGAGGAGCAAAATAGCTACAACCTTGCGCTTCAGTACAACCCGATGAACTACAGGGCATATCGATACCGGGCTGAAATTCGCAGCCAATTCTGCGAGAGCGCGTCCGCCGCTCAGGACATGGAGGCAGCGGTCAGGTTTGCTGAACAGGCTGGAGATCAGGACGCCGCTCGAGACTTCAAGCGTGTCACGCTAGGTGCTTGCGTTCCGGCGTGGCGGCGAGACTAGTCTGCGAGACCCCATCAGGCTGTCGTTCACCCGGTGGCGCACCCTGCGCCAGACCGCCCGACCGTATTCCTACGGACCCGAGGTTGGCAGGCAACTTGCGATGTATCCGTGAATAGTTCGGCGCCGCCGTTCTCGATGTGCCGAACTCAGACATTCGGAGCACGCAAATGAACATGCATCATCGTTTTGAGACAGCTCGCGGACATGGCGGACGAGAGTCGACAGTCGGCAAGATGCTGTCCGATCTCATCCTGGCCTGCCAGCAGATCGAAGCCGATATCGCGACCGAAGAACAGCGCGCGGGAATTTACGACCGATCGGACGCGAGGTATCCGATCTTGGCAAGGTCGCTCAATGAGCGGTACGCCAATCTCAAGCGAACCATCGCCACACTCGAACAGCGTGTCGCCGAAAGATCTCAGCACAAATTGGTCACCGACGCCGCATAGCTCGATCTTTGACCAACTTCCTGTACGCTGGTAGAGCGACCGATGCGATGAAGCATCAGTGCGGGCGCTGACCGACATCAGCCGCCGCCGCGGGTGGATGGATCGAGATTTCGGTTCTCGCCAGGCTGTATCGGGCCAAAGCCCGGATATACGTACCGGTCCGGAGGGACAATCTGTTCACTTGGACGGATGATGGGGGACTGTCGCGCGCGGCGATGATGCGCAGTTGCGGCATCAGCATCCGCACTCCACAGGACCACAAGGGGCAACGTCAGGGCCAAGGAAATAGGCAAGCAAACACGTAAGGCAACGCACATTGCGATCACTCCGTTCATCGGACAGGTGATCGCCGACCGTAGCGCTGTATTCTGCCCTGGCCTCTCACATGCAATCAAAACAGCGAGATCGCCAATCCTTGACTTGCGGGTTATCGCACATCGCGGGCCGTCTTGACCGGCCGCGGAAAGACCTGCGCGCAGGCGACGCCGAGCAGCGCGAGGCCGCCGCCGATGACGTGGAATGGCCTGACCGGCTCGCCCAGCATCACGATCGCGGCTGCGGCCGTCAGCACCGGCAGCAGGTTCATGAAGATCGCGCAGCGGTTCGGGCCAAGCTGCGCGACACCGCGGATCCAGAGAAACGGCAGCACGACCGAGGCCAGCGCGCCGGCATAGACGATCAGCGGCCAGGTTTCGGCGTTGACCTGCCGCAGCGGCGCCGGCGTCGCGAGGATCGCGGGAAACATCACGGCCAGTGCGCACAGCGCCTGCATGTAGGTGGATTGCCATCCAGTGATCGGCAGGTTCCAGCGTTTCAGCAGCACGCCGTACAGCGCATAGACGATCGCGGCCAGCAGCATCAGCGCGTCGCCCGCATGCACGCCGTTCTGCAACAACGACGACAAGTCGCCGCCGCTGACGAGATAGACGAGGCCCGCAAACGACAGCGGCGCGCCGCAGATCATGCCAAGCGTTGGCGGTTCGCCGAGCAGCGCGGCACTGAGGGCGACCGTCAAGAGTGGCGTCAGCGCGGTGAACACCGCCATGTTGGTCGCGGTGGTGGTCTCGGCCGCGAGATACGACAGGCTCTGGAACAGGCACATCGCAAGGAAGCCGAGGATCGCGAGCGGACCAAGATGCGGCCAGATCTCATGCCGATTGCGCCAGGCGCCGCGCGCCACGAACGGAGACATCAAGAGCACCGCGACCAGCAGGCGATAGAAGGTGATCGCCTGCGGACCGATCGTGTGGGCCGAGAGGCGAGAGACGATGACGTTGCCTGCCCACAGCACGATGGCAAGGAAGGGATAGAGAAGTGCAGCTTTTGACTTGAACATGACCCGGCAGCGCGTTGGTGAAGGACACACCAGCAACTACCTGTCGCGCCGGAGTCCGTCTCACGCTAGACTGACCTCACCTAGCGAAATTGGGACATGCGAGATGAAGACGTGTTGGACGAGCTGATCACACGGCACCTCGACTATCACGCCACGGCGCGGCCGATGGCGGCGATGGAGATCGACTATCCGAGCGGCGCGTCGACCGGCCTGCACGCGCATCCGCGCGGCCAGCTGCTCTACGCGATCGAAGGCGTGATGGTCGTGCGATGTGCCGAAGGCACCTGGGTGGTGCCGCCCAATCGCGCGGTGTGGCTCGTGGCCGATCTCGAGCACGAGGTCCGGATGTGCGGCGCGGTCAAGATCCGCACCGTGTTCGTGGACGCCGACGCGGCTCCCAATCTGCCGCAGGCCAGCTGCGTGTTCGCGGTCTCGCCGCTGCTGCGCGAATTGTTCGTCGCCGCGATGCGCGTCCCGCTGGACTATGCGCCCGCGACCTCCGACGAGCGCCTGATGCGCGTGCTGCTCGACCAGCTGCGCGAAGTCGATGTGCTGCCGCTGCATCTGCCGATGCCGCGCGACGAAAGGCTCGCGCGGGTCTGCGCCGCGCTGGTGGCCCGCCCGGACGATGGCTCCACGGCCGAGCAATGGGCGCGCCGGCTGAAGCTGACGTCGAAGACCATCCATCGTCTGTTCGCCAGGGAGACCGGCATGACGTTCGGCGAATGGCGTCAGCAGGCACGTCTGCTGTTCGCGCTCGAACGCCTCGCGCGCGGCGCGCGCGTGGTCGATGTCGCGCTCGATGCCGGCTATGCCAGCCAGAGCGCCTTCACCGCGATGTTCCGCAAGCATTTTGGCGTGCCGCCCAACGCGTTCTATCGGTAAGCCGCCACCGGATCGCTAGCGCCCAGCGGCGGCTAGCTGGGCGACCGGACCCAGGATCCATTCCCTAAAGCCCGCGATCTTCGGAAGCGACTGCCGGTTGTCGGGACAGACGAGATAGTACGCGAACTCCTCCAGATGCGCGGTCTCGAGCAGCTGGATCAGTTCACCGCTCGCGATCTCATTTGCCACCATCGCGGCCGGCAGCAGGCCCGCGCCCTGCCCTGTCAGCACGGCCTTCAGCAGAAGGCCGCTGTCATCGAACGAGGGTCCGCGCGGCGTGCGAACCTCCGCGATGCCGTTGGCCTGAAACCACAGGCTCCACCCCTTGCGATCGGCGTCATGCACCTGCGGCCAGCTTGCGAGCGCGCCAGGAGATGCCGGTCGCCCGAGGCGCGCAACCAGCGACGGCGATGCGACCGCCACCATCTCCACGGTGACGACGCGGTCGCTGCGCAGCCCGGGATAGCGGCCAAGGCCGTGGCGCACCGCGACGTCGACGCCGCTGCGCGAGAAATCGACCACTGTGTTGCTGGTGACGATCTGCAGATCGATCTCGGGATGCGCGCCCTGAAACGAGGCCATGCGGGGCACCAGCCAGGCCGACGCAAAGAACGGCGTGACGCTCACCGTCAGCGTACCGACATCGACGGAAGCCGCGACGCGGCGCGAGGCATCCGCGATCTGGCGAAACGCGTTGCGGATCGACGGCAGATAGTCGCGGCCGGCGTCGGTGAGATAGATGCCGCGCGGCACCCGCTCGAACAGCTTCACGCCGAGATCGGCTTCGAGCGTCTTGAGCATCTGGCTGACCGCGCCCGGCGTCACGCATAGCTCCTCGGCCGCAAGCTTCACCGAGAGATGGCGAGCGGCGGATTCGAACGCCTTGAGCGCGTTCAGGGGTGGAAGCCTGCTTTCCATGATTTAGATTTTCTAATCTAACTCGTCCAGCAAATCTGGTTTGCCAACTCGGCCTTCCGGGCGCTCTATCAGCTTAATCCGATGCTGAAAGCCGCGTCAATGCAGAGAAAGTCGAGCCATGGAACTTAGATTTTCTAATCTTCTTTGCCGCTCCCGACGGCCCTGTTTTCTTGATGGAGCCAGGCCATGACCGAGGTCGCAAACAAGCTCGGCCTCCACGAGATCGCTGCAGGCGGCAAGACCGGCCCGCTCGTCAAGCGCATCAACGCGTCGCAAGCCGGCAGCCTGCCCGGCCTCCTGGACTTTCAATGGCTCGAAGCCGGACGCGGCCACATCCGCGGCCGCTTCGAGATTGCGGCAAAACACTTCTCGCCGCACGGGCTGCTGCACGGCGCATGCATCGTCGCATTGGCCGATACCGCATGCGGGTTCGGCTGCCTCGCGTCGTTGCCGGATGGCGCCATCGGCTTCGCCACCGGAGAGTTGAAGACCAACTTCATCGGCGCCGCGCGCGAAGGCGGTTTGAGCTGCGAGGCGCGCCTCGTTCACGCCGGGCGCACCACCCAGGTGTGGGACGCCGAAATCCGCAGCGAGGCGACGGACAAGACCATCGCGCTGTTTCGCTGCACGCAGATGCTGCTCTACCCGCCGGGCAAGCCCAGTGGTTACGCGGCACAGGGAGAACGATCATGAAGAATGCCGTCATGCATGCCGGTTATCAACGAACCAAGCCGTTCTACGGCTGGTATGTGGTCGCAGCAGCCTTCGTCGTCACATTGATCGGCTTCGGCAGCGCCTACACGTTCTCGTCCTTCGTCGAGTCCCTGCAGCGGGAGTTCGGCGCCTCGCGCGGCTCGGTGTCGCTGGTGTTCTCCTTCGCGGGCTTCCTGTATTTCGGCCTGGGGATGATCTCCGGTCCGCTTGCCGATCGCTGGGGCGCACGCAGGCTCACTGGCCTCGGAATGGCGCTGGTCGGTCTCGGCATGGTGCTGGCGGGACAGGCCCAGACCATCCTCCAGGTCTATGCCGCCTACAGCATCGGGATCGGCGCCGGCGTCGGTTGCGCCTACGTTCCGACCTTGGGCGCCGTGCAGCGCTGGTTCGTCAGGCGGCGCGGCTTTGCGTCGGGCCTCGCCGTCAGCGGGATCGGGGTCGGCACATTGGTGATGCCCCCGCTCGCGACCTGGCTGATCACGAGCCTCGGCTGGCGCGATGCCTATGTCGTGCTGGGCGTTGTCGCCGCCGGCGCCGGGATCGGTGCCTCGCTGCTGATCGCGGACGATCCGCGCCGCTACGGCACCGGACCGGACGGCGATCCGCTCGAGACGGTTTCGGGCGCGCCGCTCCGCCAAGGCGTCTCGATCCGCGCTGCGGTGCGGACCGCGCGCTTCGCCGGGCTCTATGCCGCCTGCCTGATCAGCGCGTTCGGCGTGTTCGTGCCCTTCGTGCACCTCGTGCCCTTTGCGGTCGATCATCAGGTCGCGCCTACGCTTGCCGTGCTGCTGCTCGGGATGATCGGGGTCGGCAGCACCGCCGGCCGGTTCTTCCTCGGCGGCATCGCCGACCGGGTCGGCCGCGATGCATTCCTGGTCGCGATGTATCTCGGCATGGCCGTCTCGCTGGCGATCTGGGCGATCGCCGGCACCTTCTGGTCGCTCACGGTCTTCGCGCTGCTGTTCGGCCTGTTCTATGGCGGCTGGGTCGCGATCCTGCCCGCTGTCGTCACCGACCATTTCGGCGGCCGCAATGTCGGCGGCATCATCGGCATCCTCTACACCAGCGTCGCTGTTGGCACGTTGCTGGGCCCGAGCGCCGCCGGCTTCGCCTACGACATCAGCCACAGCTACTTCATTCCGGTGGCGATCAGTGCAGCCGCCAACCTCGTCGCCGCCCTCATCGCGATGGCGACCATGCGAACGGCCTCGCCGATCGTTTCGGTTGCGCAGGGGTGAAGCCTCCTGACGGTCGGCGATCCCTGTGCTAGCGTTCCGGGCTCACCTGCCCGATCGCTTCAAGACCTCTGTGATCACTCCGTTCGCCATGACCAATACCTGGAATTATCGGCGAGCGGACAGTGACGGCATCGTCGAGCTGGCATCGTGGCGCGGCGCCGGCTCGCTTGGCCTCAAGCCGCACTTCCATGACGAGAACCAGATCGTGCTGGTGCTGTCAGGGTCGCGCGCCTTTCGCATCGGCGGCGCGACCGTCACCGTGCCTGCCGGCCATGCTGCGCTCATTCCGGCGGGAATGCTGCATGCACCCATGACGATGTCGGACGAGGAAACGGTCTGCCTGAACGCCTACGTTCCAGCCGGCCGCGTCTGCTCGTCGGTGCGGATCATCCGCTTCGGGCAGCGTTGGCGGAACCTCGACGAGATCTCGCCTGAGCACGTCGGCGAGATCGCCGGCGACATCCTGTCGCGCGCGCCATCCCACCCCGCCGGGTGCACCGACAGGACGAAGCTCGGCATCGCGCTGACCGAGAGCGTCGCGCCGATCGGCGCGATTGCCGCCGGCTTCGGGCGAAGCCGCGAAGGGTTCAGCCGCATGGTCAGCCGCGAGCTCGGCATCCCGCCGCATACCTTCCGCCTGCTGGCCCGCCTCAATCTTGCCCGGCAATTGCTGCGCGCGGGCGAGCCGATCGCAGCAGCCGCGGCCGATGCGGGCTTTTCCGACCAGAGCCACCTCACCCGGCTGTTCCGCCGCACCTTCGGCACGACGCCGGGCGTCTACTGGCGCGGCTGAACCGACGTCACAGACGTTCCAGACCGATTGGCGCGCCGCCCGCTAGCCTGCTCACCCTCAAGAGGGTGAAGGATGGATACCCAGACAAGTCTTCTGCTGCTGGCGGCCGGGGTCGCCGGAGGGATCATCAATGCACTGGCGGGCGGCGCGACGCTCATCACCTTTCCGGCGATGCTCGCAGCGGGCCTGCCGGCCGTCATCGCCAATGCGTCGAATGCGGTGGCGATCTCGCCGGGGCATTTGATCGCAGCGCTCGCCGATCGCGGCAAGCTGCCGCCGCCGACGCGGCGCACGATCCGCTTCGTCGCGGTCGCCACGGTGGGCGGCGCGGTCGGCGCCGGCGTGCTGTTGCTGCTTCCCGAGCGGCTGTTCCTGCTGCCGGTACCAGCCTTGATTGCATTCGCAACGTTGCTGTTCGGCTTCGCGCCGCAGATCCAAGGATGGACCCTCGGGCGCGAGAGGGCCGCAGCGCTGCCCTCGACCGGCGCGAGCAGTGCCGGGCTGGGGCTGGCGTGCATCTATGGAGGCTTCTTCGGCGCCGGTCTCGGCGTCATCCTGACCGCGGTGCTGTCGATCACCGAGCCCAACGACATCAGGGCGATCAAGGCGTTGAAGAACCTGCTCGCGACCTGCGTGTCGCTCGCCGCCACATTGATCTTTGTCTTTGAGGGAGCAGTGCGGTGGCCGGAGACCTTGGCGATGCTGCTCGGCGCCATGATCGGCGGCTATGCCGGAGGCTTCCTGATCCGGATCCTTCCCGGCCACATCGTCCGGCAGTTCGTCATCGTGGCCGGAGCGCTGATGACCGTGATCTACGCGGCGCGATACTGGTTCTAGATGGAGCGAGGGAGCCGAGGCTCCCATCGATATCGGTTGCCTTAGTGCGTCGTCATCCAGGCGCGGGCTTCGCGCTGGGCAGCTGCGATCTCGACATCGGACATCTGCTCGGCGACTTCGCGGCGGTGCGCGATCGCGTCAGTACGTCCCTTGAGCGCCGCCAGGTTGAACCATTTGTGCGCCGCGATGAGGTTGACCACACCGGAGCGGCCGCTCGCCCAATACATGCCACGTTCGAACAGCACGTCCTGGATCGCCGTTGCGGCAACCGGGACAGCGCTTTCCTGATCGATGACCCCCTGAAACATTCTCATTCCCCTTTTTGTTGTTGGCCGCCCTCCCCCGAGCGCGGCCCCCGTCCACTGTTAAAACTACCCTGTCATCCCCAGGCTGATCTCTTGATCATGCCCCGCGCCGATCCTTGGGATCACCGCGTGCCGGTTGCCGGCTTGTTGGGATGATCATGGCCCATCAAATTTGAAGAGCGGTTTAAGTATCGCGATGAACGGGATGTAAATCGGCACCGCCAGGGGCGCCTCCGGGAATCGCAGAAGTGCCTGTGCCGCAGGCACTTCCTTGCATTCGTGAACGTCGGTTTACCCTGGTGCTTGGGACAACGATAACCATGGCGGACATTGGCCGCGGGCGGCGGCAGGTCCCGCCAGGGATCAGTTTTCGAAATTGGCGGCGGGGCGGCGCGACCAATCGACGAGCCGCGGAGCGGCGTGCGGTCGGGTGCACAGACAAAAGCAACGCGAGGCCGTCAGGCCCAACGTCGATCCGGAATGGGGATGGGGAAAGTGGCTGCCGGGCGCGGACTGCGCGGGCCGCCGGAACGAGGGGGTCGGCGAACACGTCAGGACCAGATTTCAGCTCGGCATTCTCGCCGGTGAAATTGCGGAACCAAGCGGGCTCCGCACCGAACGAAGAAATCTCTGTTTCTTCTGCCGGACCGGTTTTGGGAAGGTTGCCCTCTCCGAAATTCGATCCAGCCGTTTGACCTGATGTCTCGCCGACACCCTCTTTCGTCAGCTAGAGCCTTAGGTGGATGTGCCTCTCAGCAGTCCGTCCGCTGGCTCTCGCGACGTGCCGGCGTCAAGCCGCCGGCAATCCTCTCGAGGCGAGAGGCTTACTTCTTCTTGGCGACCTTGCGGGTCTTCTTCGCAGTCTTCTTCACTGCGCTCTTCGCCTTCTTCGCCTTCTTCGCCTTCTTTGCCTTCTTAGCCATGTTGCCCTCCAGTATGTGAGATGGCTCTTACTTCGCTGCGTGCACTCGGGAATCGATATGCACTACTTCCCGAATACACCAACAGACCGAAAAAAACAGTGTCCCGCTTAAGGAAGTGTTGACGCAGCGCTGGCAGTGCGCACCGTGCGCGCCGCCGTTCAAATCGACGCGTCATTCGCGCGACGATGCAAGAAACGCAACGGCCGCCGACATCGGCATTTGTCAACGTTGCAGGAAACGCCTTCTGTTGTAGGCTTTTCTTGAATTCGCATTCGAGCGATCGACGCGCGACCGTCATTGCGTTGAGTCGCGAGCGCCAACGAAATGCGGCGCGTCGCCGACGCCGAGTCGTAATTTTTGGCAACGAAAAAATTTTCGTGGGTAAGACGGGTTTTGCCTCGTTTGAGGTCATCCGAACCGGATTTGCGAACGAATCGCGGCTTCGGCGATTCGGCGCCGATGGTGCCGGCGCGACCGCGAACGGAGGGTGTGAGGCAGGATCACGCCGTGTTCACGCGCGCGCGACGACGCCGGAGGTGACGGCAAGGAAGCATGCAAGGGAGCATGATCCGGTTGGATCATGCGCCAAGGACAACATCATTGTCCTGTTGTTCAGATGCCGAGCTTCGACTTCAAGAGGTCGTTGACCGCCTGCGGGTTCGCCTTGCCGCCCGACGACTTCATCACCTGACCGACGAACCAGCCGACCAGTTGCGGCTTCGCCTTCGCCTGCTCGACCTTGTCGGGATTGGCCGCGATGATGTCGTCGACCACCTTCTCGATCGCGCCGAGGTCGGTGACCTGCTTCATGCCGCGCGCCTCGACGAGCGCGCGCGGATCGCCGCCTTCCTGCCAGACGATCTCGAACAAGTCCTTGGCGATCTTGCCGGAAATCGTTCCCTCGCCGATCAGGTCGACGATCGCGGCGAGCTGCTCCGCCGACACCGGCGAGGCTGCGATCTCGACGCCTTCCTTGTTGAGACGACCGAACAGTTCGTTGATCACCCAGTTGGCGGCGAGCTTGCCGTCGCGCGCCTTGTCGGCAAGACCCGACAACACCGTCTCGTAGAACTCCGCGCTCTCGCGCTCGGCCACCAGCACGCTCGCATCATAGGGCGACAGACCGAAGCCCGTAATAAAACGGGACTTCTTCTCGTCCGGCAGTTCCGGCAGCTGCGCCTTCAGATTGTCGACGAAGGCCTGGCTGAACTCGAGCGGCAACAGATCGGGATCGGGGAAGTAACGGTAGTCGTGCGCCTCTTCCTTGGAGCGCATCGAGCGGGTCTCGCCCTTGTTCGGGTCGAACAGCCGGGTTTCCTGGTCGATCGAGCCGCCGTCCTCGATGATCTCGATCTGACGCCGTGCCTCGTACTCGATCGCCTGGCCGATGAAGTTGACCGAGTTCATGTTCTTGATTTCGCAGCGGGTGCCGAACGCGGTCTCGCCGTAACGGCGCACCGAGACGTTGACGTCGGCGCGCAAATTGCCCTTCTCCATGTCGCCGTCGCAGGTGCCGAGGTAGCGCAGGATCGAGCGCATCTTGGTGACGTAAGCCTTGGCCTGCTCGGCGTCGCGGATGTCGGGCTTGGAGACGATCTCCATCAGCGCGACGCCGCAACGGTTGAGGTCGACATAGGACATCGTCGGCGACTGATCGTGCAGCAACTTGCCGGCGTCCTGCTCCAAGTGCAGCCGCTCGATCCCGATCGTGACGCTGCGGCCGCCGTCGAGCTCGAGCGACACCTCGCCCTCGCCCACGATCGGCGACTTGTACTGGCTGATCTGGTAGCCCTGCGGCGAGTCCGGATAGAAATAGTTCTTGCGGTCGAACACCGAGCGCAGGTTGATTTTCGCATTCAGCCCGAGACCGGTGCGCACCGCCTGGCGGACGCACTCCTCGTTGATCACGGGCAACATGCCCGGCATCGCGGCATCGACCAGCGAGACATGGGAATTGGGCTCGCCGCCGAACGCGGTCGATGCGCCGGAGAACAACTTTGCGTTCGAGGTGACCTGGGCATGGATCTCCATGCCGATCACGACCTCCCAATCGCCGGTGGCGCTCTTGATCAGCTTGTGCGGGGCGGCAGATGCGGTCATGGATCTCGGTTTCCGGATAAAGGATATCTGGGATGGATTGGGCTTCGCGCAACCAATCGCGCCAGTCAAGCCGCCTTGCACCTATGGACCCCCTCATGGTGAGGAGCGCGGAACGCGCGTCTCGAACCATGAGGCCCCGCCCGCGACCTACATCCTTCGAGACGCTTGCTTCGCAGGCTTCTCAGGATGAGGATAGACGGTGTCGATGGGCGGCCGAAATCTAGAGCCCGCGCCGGAACTGCTGGTAGGCCTTGCTCGAGCGCAGCGCGTCGGCGCCGCCCGCAATCAGCTGGTCGACCTGCTCCGGCGGCAGCGACAGCCGCGTCGGGATGGCGTTCAGGATGCCGGCGCGGTCCGGTCCAAGCCGGTCGAAGCCGAGCCGCTCGACATAGATCGCGACGTCGCCGCATTTCCAGCCGGCGCCGACGCCGAGCCGGCTGCGCTCCGCCGCCGACAGCCCGCAGCGCCAGCGCTTCAGCTTGCCGGACCAGTCCTCGGCGAGCGCCGTGAAGGCGGCGTAGCTGGAGCGCACGCTGGCATCGATCGCGGTGTCGGCGGCCGCGGACACCAGTTCGACGCCGCTCGGCCCTTCGAGCGTCTGCACGAAGTCGCCGGAGATGCCGCGGCCGGCGTCGACCACCAGGAACAGGATGCGCTTCAGCTTGGCCGCCTGCCGTTCGTTCAGCGGCTCGTAGGGACGTTGCGCGGCGAGCAAGCCGATGCTCAGCCCCGACAGGCCGTAATTGTCGACGAGGCCGCCATCGAGCAGCTTGACGTAGCGCATCGAGCCGTCGCGGTAATGCGCCTGGGCCTCGGCGTAGGCGCGCAGCAGCGGCTGTGCGTTCGGATCGTTGCGCACCCGCTCGAGCCAGGCCGGCAGCGGCGCGGCGCAACCGCCGGGATAGGTTTGCAGCACGATCGGGGCGAATGCCAGCGGCACCGCGGCGGATGCCGCCACCGCTTCGGCGACACGATACGATCTGATGTCGCTGCACAAGGCGTCGAACGATGTCTTGCCGAACACGAACGGCGTGCGGTTGTAGATATCAGACGCGTTGATCCAGACCCGCGGCCGGCGATCGTCGGCCAGTGCGTCGAACCGCGCGCCGTCGAACAAATTCTGATCGAGCCAGTCGGTGAACTGGCTGTCGTTGACGCCGCCGCCGAGCGCGCGCCCGATATTGCCGAGCGAGATCCGGGTCTTCAGTCCCTCCTCGGCGTTGCGCAGCAGGAAGCGCTGGCGGAAATCGTCGAGCGCCGCGCGGCGCTTCAATCCGAAATAGGCGGCGGTGACCGATCCGCCGGAGACGCCGGAGACGAAGTCGACGCGGTCGAGCAGCGTCTTGGTGCCCGCCGCGCTCGACCGCGTATGGTCAAGCTCCTCCAGCACGCCGAAGGAAAACGCCGCCGCGCGGGTGCCGCCGCCGGAGAACGACAGCGCGAGCAGCAGATCATCTTCGTAGGCCGGAATGTCGCGCGCGCTGCTGTTGTCGGCGAGCGCGGCGCCGAGCGGCACATTGCCGGGCAGATTGTAGACGGAGGCGCAGCCGGCAAGGCCCGCCGCCACCACGGCCACCAGCATTGCTGACAGCCATCCCCCTATGCCCGACCCACGCACGAATACTCTCTTTTGCCGCTGGCCCCCGCCCGGTTCCATTAGCCTATCACGGCCAATCTGGGCGGCGGCATGGCGGCCGAAACAGGGTTAATGCTCGCGGTGCCTCCGCACCGGCGTCCTTTAGCCGCGCTGCGCCAGCAGCGTGGCTACGATCCGCTCCCACTCGGCTTCGAGCGTGTCCGTTGCGACCGGCTGGCCGGCCTGGCGATACCAGTAGCCGGCATTGCCGAGATCGCCCTCGACGCGATGCAGATGGGCATGCACCCAGGCCGAATTGGCGTCGCTCTCGTCCTGCACGATGCGGTGCGCCTGGTCCCAATCGCCCTTCTTCGCCCACCACAATGCGGCGAGCGGCGGCGACAGCGCCGCATCAGGCGCGGCGTCAGCGAGACTGGCGCGGAAATCCGCCATCGCTCACCACCATTTGGGCGCCGTGAAGCGGCCCGCCGCTTGCTCGATCACCTCGCCGAGCGAGAACAGCGTCTCCTCGTCGAACGGACGGCCGATCAATTGCAGACCGAGCGGCAGACCTTGCGAGTCCTTGCCGGCGGGCACGGCGATGCCCGGCAGGCCCGCCATGTTCACGGTCACGGTGAAGATGTCGTTGAGATACATCTCGACCGGATCGGCGCCGCCCTTCTCGCCGATGCCGAACGCGGCCGACGGCGTCGCCGGCGTCAGGATCGCGTTCACGCCCTTGGCGAAGCAGTCCTCAAAATCCTTCTTGATCAGCGTCCGCACCTTCTGCGCACGCAGATAATAGGCGTCGTAGTAGCCGGCCGACAGCACATAGGTGCCGATCAGCACGCGGCGGCGCACCTCGTCGCCAAAACCATCGGCGCGGGTGTTCTCGTACATCTCGATGATGTTCCTGCCCGGTTCGCGCAGCCCGTAGCGCACGCCGTCATAGCGCGCGAGGTTCGACGAGGCCTCGGCCGGCGCCACGATGTAATAGGCCGGCAGCGCATATTTGGTGTGCGGCAGCGACACCTCGACGAGCTCGGCGCCGGCGGCCTTCAGCCACTGCGCGCCCTCGCTCCAGAGCTTTTCGATCTCGGCCGGCATGCCGTCGAGCCGATATTCCTTGGGGATGCCGATCTTCATGCCCTTCACGGATTTTCCGATCGCGGCCTCGTAATCCGGCACGGCGATGTCGACCGACGTGGTGTCCTTGGGATCGTGCCCCGCCATCGAGCGCATCAAGATCGCGGCATCGCGCGTCGAGCGCGCGATCGGGCCGGCCTGGTCGAGCGAGGACGCAAACGCGACGATGCCCCAGCGCGAGCAGCGGCCATAGGTCGGCTTGATGCCGACGGTCGCGGTGAACGCGGCGGGCTGGCGGATCGAGCCGCCGGTGTCGGTCGCGGTCGCGCCCATGCAGAGAGCAGCCGCCACCGCCGAAGCCGAGCCGCCGGACGAGCCGCCCGGCACCAGCGTGGTGTTGGAGCCCTCACGCCGCCACGGGTTGGTGACCGGGCCGAAGCACGAGGTCTCGTTGGACGAGCCCATCGCGAACTCGTCATTGTTGAGTTTGCCGAGCAGCACCGCGCCGTCGCGCCAGAGCTGCGAAGTCACCGTCGACTCGTAGGGCGGAATGAAATTGCCGAGGATCTTCGAGCACGCCGTGGTCCTGATGTCGCGGGTCGCGAACAAGTCCTTGATGCCGAGCGGGATGCCGGCGAGCGGTCCGCCCTCGCCTTTTGCAATTTTCACGTCGGCGGCCCTGGCCATCTCGCGGGCACGGTCCGGCGTTTCGAGCACATAGGCATTGAGCACGCGCGCGGCTTCGATGGCTGCGAGATGCGCATCGGTCAGTTCGCGAGCGGTGAAAGACTTGCTCACCAGGCCCTCGCGGGCCTCGGCGATCGTCAGCGATGTCAAATCAGTCATTTATTGATCGGGCTGCAGAAGAACGGAGACAGGGTCTTGTCGTTGGCGGGATCGTCTTGGCGCGCCAGGCTATTTGCCTTGGCGTTTTCCTTGGCGCGCTCGGCGTCGAGCGCCTCGAGATGGTCGAGCACGGCGTCCATCGCCGCGTTGGGATCGGCGACCTTCCCCTTGCGCTCCATGGCATCGAGGAAGTCCATATAGGCCTTGTAGGCCTTCTCATCGTCGCACAGCAGACACATTGGGTTTTGTCGCTTTTGTTTGACGCGTTTTCTTCACGCGAACCGGGATCCACTTCGCTCGAAAACGCCTTGCTTGCGTTACTCGACCACCTTCGGCACCAGGAAGAAGTCGTTCACGGTGTCGGGCGCGTTGCGGACGATGACGTCGGCGATCTCGCCGTCATTGACCACATCGGCGCGCTTCCTCATCTCCATCGGGGTCACCGAGGTCATCGGCTCGACGCCGTCGATATTCACTTCCGACAGCTGCTCGACAAAGGCCAGCATCGCGTTCAGTTCGCCCTGGAGATGGGGAACTTCGGCGTCGCTGACCGCGATCCGCGCCAGATGCGCGATACGACGGACGGTCGTGGCGTCTACGGACATTATATAGGGCCTCGGGGCTGAAAGGTCAGGCTGAAAGGTCAGCCTGCCGTATAGCAGAGGCCGGTTTTGCGCCGCAACCGCGCGAATTTGCCCGCCCAACGGGGCCTTGGAGCCCATCCGGCGATCGGGCAAGACACCCTGCCACCCATTCCGGCTGCGAAACGCACGACGAAACCACTTCGCGGCTGCCGCGAAGTCGTCCCGAAACATACACGGCGCCTACTCGACCCAAACAAAAAGTTCGGAGCGCGTCATGTCAATGCTCAACGGCAGCCCCCGCCCGGAGGGCTGGGACCCCGCCCTCTGGTCAATCGGCACGGCGCTGGGGGTCGCGATCCTCTACGTGGCATGTCTGGTCTGAAAGAGCTGGCGCGTCAGGCCTGAGACAGAGCCCCCATCCGCGCCAGCGCCGCGCCCGCCAGCGCGCGGGTCAACTCGGCCGCCGGCATTTCCTTGCCCATCCGCACCGCCTGCCCGGCCCACAGATTGGTGAAATCGACCTTGCCCTGTTTTTCGGCGGCCGCCTTCAACGGTCCGAGGGCGGTCGCCGCATGCGGGAACGCCGGCGCGTCCGGCGAGATCGGGCCGACCTCGCGCATCACGCGGTTGGCGACGCCGCGCGCCGGGCGGCCGGTCATCACATTGGTGATGACGGTCGATTCGTCGCTCGCCTGCGCCAGCGCGATACGGGCCTGCGCCGTCACCTTGGACTCCGGACAGCGCAGATAGGCCGAGCCGACCTGCACGCCGGAGGCGCCGAGCGCGAATGCCGCGGCGATCCCGCGCCCGTCGGCGATGCCGCCGGCGGCGACGACCGGCACCTTCACCGCATCCGCCACCTGCGGCAGCAGCGAAAACGTCCCGGGCTGCTCGGCGATGTTGTCGGTCAGGAACATACCGCGATGGCCGCCGGCATCGGCGCCCTGCGCGATGATGACGTCGGCACCGTTCTCCTCGAGCCAAATCGCCTCCTTCACCGTCGTTGCCGACGACATCACGGTGGCGCCGGTGGCCTTCACCCGCTGCAGCAGTTTTGGCTCCGGCAGGCCGAAATGGAAGCTGACGACCTCGGGCTTCAACTCCTCAACCACGGCGCAGAACGCCGCATCGAACGGCGCGCGGTTCGCCGCATTGATCAGTGCATTCGGATCGAGACCGTGTTCGCGATAGTAAGGCGCCAGCCGCTGCCGCCAGTTCGCCTCGCGCGCCGGATCCGCGTCGACCGCCTTGTGGCAGAAGAAGTTGAGGTTGACCGGCGCTGAGACGCGCTGGCGGATGATGTTGACCTGCTCGCGCGCCTTCTCGGCCGACAGCATCGCGCATGGCAGCGAGCCGAGCCCGCCGCCCTGCGCCACCGCAATCACCAGCTCCGCATCCATCACGCCGGCCATCGGCGCCAGCACGATCGGGAATTCGGTCTTGAAGCGATCGATCAATCGACGGTCCGGCCACATGGTGTGTCTCGCACTTGTTCAGGTCAATGAGGAAAGAGAGTTGCGCCGGCCCTGCAGCGACTGCTCGGCCTCGGCGACGATGCGACCGACGATCTCGGCCGCCGGAACGATATCATGGATCAGGCCGACGGACTCGCCGGCAAACACCGCGGCGACATCGAAATTGGCCGCGGCCCTCGCGGCGGCATACTCCACCGCGATGTCGTCAGCGCGCTGCATCAGCTCGATCTCGCGCCCGCTCCAGCGCCGCAGATGATCGTTGGCAAGCGAACGCGCGGTGAACGGCGCCGGCCACATCAGCTTGCGCGACCAGTCGAACACCACGCCGCGCACCGTCTCGCCGCTCTTTGCCGCACAGATCAGCTGCTTGGCCTGCTCGGCCGCGTCGGCCTCGACGCTGGCGTAGAAGCGGGTTCCCATCAGCACGCCGGATGCGCCGAGCATCATCATCGCCGCGAGGCCACGCCCGTCCGCGATGCCGCCGGCCGCCACCACAGGCACGCGCCCTGCCGCGAAATCGATGATCGCCGGCACGATGTCGAGCGTGGTGCGCGATGCGCCGTGACCGCCCGCCTCCGTGCCTTGCGCGATCAGGATGTCGGCGCCGCAATCGAGCGCCTGCCTCGCCATCTCCTCGCTCTGCACCTGACAGATCAGAAGCGCGCCTGCGGCCTTGATCTTCGGCGCGAATGGCGCGGGATCGCCGAATGACAGCATCACCGCACGCGGCCGCGCATCCAGCGCGATGTCGATCAGCTCGGGCTGCTTTGCGAGGCTCCAGGTGATGAAGCCGATGCCGAACGGCTTTGCAAAACCCTTCAGCTTCGCGGTCTCGGTCCGCAGCCGCATCTTGTCGCCGTAGCCGCCGCCCAGAATGCCGAAGCCACCGGCATTGCTCACCGCCTTGACCAGCCCGCTGCCGGCAATCGTGTCCATCGGCGCAAGCAGGATCGGATGCTCGATACCCAGACGAGCCGTCAATTCGGTGCTGATCGGCATGCGCTTGCTCCCTGTTCTGGACTTGCTGTTCTGGACTTGCAGCCTAAGCGGGCCTAACATTCTCGGATAATGAATACTAGAGAACGCTACCATCTCTAAATCAGAACGGTGGTCCCAGATGGAATTGACCGACCTGCTCACCTTTTCCACCGTCGCCCGGCTCGGCGGCATCACCCGGGCCGCCGACGAGCTGAACACCGTGCAGTCGAACGTCACCCAGCGCATCAAGGCGCTGGAGGCCGAGATCGGCACCGCGCTGTTCGAGCGCCACAGCCGCGGCATGTCGCTGACCGGCGCCGGCCGCCGCCTGTTGCCCTATGCGCAGCGCATGGCGGCGCTGTCGCGCGAAGCCGTGCTCGCCGCGCGCGATGATGGGGAGCCGAAGGGTCCGCTGTCGATCGGCTCGATGGAAACCACCGCCGCGGTGCGGCTGCCGACGCTGCTCGCCGAGTTTCATCGCCGCTATCCGGCGGTGCGCCTGACGTTGCGTACCGCGCCGACCGCCGACCTCGTTGCCGCCGTGCTCGACGGCTCGCTCGACGGCGCCTTTGTCGCCGGTCCGATCGAGCATGCCGAACTGTCGGCGACATCAGCCTTCACCGAGGAACTGGTGCTGGTCACCGCGCAGCGCTGGAAATCGCTGGCCGCATTGCGCGCCGGCACGCCGGAGTCGGGCCCGACCGCGCTGGTGTTTCGCACCGGCTGCACCTACCGGCAGCGTCTCGAACAGGTGTTCACCGAGTTCGGCTGGCCATCGGCCGCCCGCTTCGAGTTCGGCACGCTCGACGGCATGGTCGGCTGCGTCGCCGCCGACATGGGCGTCACCCTGCTGCCGCGCGCCGTCGTCGAACGCGATCACGTCCAGCGCGACATCAATATCCACAAGCTCAATCCGCAGCATGCGCGTGTCGAGACGTTGTTCATCCAGCGCCGCACCGCGCATCAGTACAGCGCCTTGCAAGGGCTGGCCGCGTGCCTTCCCGGCGACGACCGTGTGATCGCTGCCTGACCGGCGTTTTCGCATGGACGCCTGCCCGCAGCCGGGCTTTGCCTCGGCGCGCGGCTGCGTGCTAATCGCAAGGGCATGCCCGCCCCCATCCTTCCCCTGATCGAAGCTGCGCCGCACTGGCCCGAGCGCGGCGCGCTTGTCGGCCTCGACCTCGGCACCAAGACCATCGGAGTCGCCGCGTCCGATCCCGACCGGCGGCTCGCCACCGGCGTCGAGACCATCCAGCGCAAGCAGTTCAAGGCCGACGCGGCGCGGCTGCTCGCGATCGCCGCCGAACGCAACGCCGTCGGCTTCGTGCTCGGCCTGCCGATCAACATGGACGGCAGCGAAGGCCCGCGCGCGCAATCGACCCGGGCCTTTGCCCGCAACCTCGCCGGCCTCACCGCGCTTGCGATCGGGCTGTGGGACGAGCGGCTCTCGACCGCGGCGGTCGAGCGCGAGCTGATCGGGATGGACGTCAGCCGCGCCCGGCGCGCCGAGGTGATCGACGAGCACGCCGCGATCTTCATCCTGCAGGGTGCGCTGGACCGGCTCGCGAAGTTGCGCGGGGAGCGCTGAAAATGGCCGTGGTGATCGCGGCGCTGCTGCCGGTGTTCCTCCTGATTGTGCTCGGCTTCGTCCTGAAGCGCACGCTGATGCAGCTCGATACGCAATGGCACGGGCTGGAGCAGCTGACTTATTACGTGCTGTTCCCGGTGCTCCTGGTGCAGACATTGGTGAAGGCCGACCTGACCAAGGTGCCGGTCGCGGGCGTCGGCGGCGCGCTGCTGCTCGCGGCGCTGGTGATGTCGCTGTTCTGTCTCGCGCTGCGCGGCCCGCTGGCCCGCGCCGGCGTTGACGGTCCCGCCTTCACCTCGATCTTCCAGGGCGCGACGCGCTGGCAGACCTATGTCGCGCTGTCGGTGTCGCGCAATCTCTATGGCAGCACAGGCCTTGCGCTGGCTTCGGTCGCGATGGTCGCGATCATCCCGCTGGTCAATGTGTTCAGCGTCGCCGTGCTGGCGAAATATGCCTCGTCGGAGAAGCGGTCGACCGGCGTCATCGTGATGACGGTCGTGAAGAACCCGCTGATCTGGGCCTGCGTCATCGGGCTCGTCATCAATGTCGCGCACATCCCGCTGCCGCAGATCTGGCATGACGTCGCCGACGCGCTCGGCGGCTCGTCGCTGGCGATCGGCCTGCTCGTCACCGGGGCCGGGCTGCATCTGGAAGGCATCTTCCGGCCCAGCCTGGCCGCCAGTATCGCGCTGGTGCTGAAACTCGTGCTGATGCCCGTCCTGACCGTCGCGCTCGCGGTGTGGTTCGGCGTTACCGGGTCCAATCTCGCCATCGTCGCAGCCTGCGCCGCGGTACCGACCTCGCCGTCAGCCTATGTGCTGGCGCGCCAGATGGGTGGCGACGCGCCGTTGCTCGCCCAGATCATCACCCTGCAGACGATTTTGGCCGCGATCACGATGCCGATCGTGATCGCCGCGGTCGGGCCCTAGAGGGCGTATCCGAGCGGCCTGGAATAGCGCCGCGCCTATCGGCTGCTACCAGACTTCGCGATAGTTCGCGAACTTGCGCAGGGTCTTGTCATAGCGGGCCGGTACGATCCAGGGCAACAGAAACCTAAAGATCGCGTTCGGAAGCGGCGAGCGAAGCCGCACATAGAGATCGAGCGGATCGAGGTCGTGCCGCATCCGGAATTTCGGTTCGTAGCTGAGACCCGTGCTTCGAAGCCACCTGTAACCGTTGGCGATCGCCCAATTCATCATGTCGCGAATAGTGTAGTAATAGAGATGAAGGTCGAGTGCGACGCCATAGTCGAGGCCGACATACTCCCAGAACAGGCTGTCGCCTTCGACCATGCAAAGGCTGAAGGCGATCACCTTCCCGCCACGGCGCCAGATGAAGAAGCGGACCTTGTCCTTCATGTCGCTGCCGAGCCGGCGGAGATAGTCGGCTGTCAGTTTCTCGAAACGGAACTTCGAACGGTCGAAGACCTGCAGGTAGAGCGGATAGATCTCGTCGACGGCATCCCTTGCGTCGTCGGTGACGGTAAGA
This sequence comes from Bradyrhizobium ferriligni, assembly GCF_056837965.1. Lineage (NCBI taxonomy): Bacteria > Pseudomonadati > Pseudomonadota > Alphaproteobacteria > Hyphomicrobiales > Nitrobacteraceae > Bradyrhizobium > Bradyrhizobium ferriligni. The sequence goes on along the minus strand of NZ_JBXEJO010000008.1, from coordinate 17,189 downwards.
GCTATGGTTTCACCGTCGGTTGCCTTGAATTTCTTGCGGAGCTGCCAGCGCGCCGACCGCGGCAGCGCATTTTGCATGTAGGCATCGAAGTCGTCGTGCTCGATATTGAGCGCCGTCATCGGCATGCTCGGCGCGCGGGCGAAGCCGCGCCGGACGAAGCAATCCAGCACCGGCCTGTAGCGCGCGGGGAATTCCTTCAGGACGATGAGCTGCGCCCGGCACGATCTTGCGAGAGTGACGATTTCGCTGCAAAGAATCTCCGCGATCTTGCCGGACGGCACCGTGCTTGATCCGGCAAGATGCCCTTCCCCGGCGAAGCATCCGACCATCAGGGTGCGCATTCTGAGAAACCCGGGAACGAAGCGTCGGATGCGCGCCAGCAACGGCTGCCATTCCGCTCCAAGTCCTTCGAGAATGTCCTGGTCGAGAAGAAAAAACGGCTGGACGGCGTGGAGACAGCCCGCCCGGTCGATGATTGCGAAGTACCGGTACTCGACACGCTCGCGGAGCGTATCCTCCAGGATCTCGTAGTAACGGTGATCCTTGCGCAGGTCGGCGAAACTGGCGGCCCAGGCGGGACAACCGGCGATTTCCTCGCGCGTCACGATCTTCACGCAAAATGGCGCTGTAGCAGCCGCCGCGTGCGCTACACTTGTAGTATCAGCCAGACTGACTGCGTCTGACGCCAACGCAATGCTCCGGGTGATGAAAAGTCTTTCAATACAGTATCAATGTACCTGATTTGGCCGGGGGCTCCTGTACCATCCGCGCAACAAATTATTTCTTTCGAAGCCGCGTCGCGCCGAGCGGCGCGCGCTCTCCCGCGATCGACCGGCCCGCCGGTCGCGGCGACGTAGCGTCACAACGCACCCTTGCGCTTCAGCAAGCAGCGAAAGCCCGCAACGATTGGGCGCGGCTCGTATGGCTTCGCCTGACCGCGCTATTTTCCGGACGAACCGACGAACGCCGTATCCAGCACATCACCGATCGGCTGCCAGCTACGGCCATCGAACTGAAGCAACCGCAATTGCTCGACCGGTCGGAACTGAGCGGTGTTGATCTTGATGCCGGGGAGCAGAGCGGACGCCTGATAATCCCTGAGCGCCGCGGCCTGCTTCATGACGTTCTCGCGCGACAGGTCGTTGCCGCATTGCCTGAGCACCTCGACCATCGTTTCGGCGGCGGCATAGCCGTAGACTGCCGCCGCGTCATCCTTGCCGCCGGCTTTGGTATACTTGTCCAGGAAGCTGTGCCAGCCGCCCTGCTCCGTTCTCCAGGCCGGATCGCTCGCATCCTTCAGGAACGCGGCGGTGATGACCCCGGTCGCATTCTCCGTGCCGGCCGGCTTGAGCACCGTCTCGATCGATGACGCCATCTGGTTCACGACAAACACCGGCCGCCAGCCGTGGTCGGCCGCGGCCCGGATCACCTTGGCGGCATTTTCCGGCACTCCGGCAAATACAAAGACCTCGGCGCCCGATTGCTTCAGGATCGAGACGTGGCCGTCCAGATGCTGATCGTCGACATCATAGGCGATGTCGACCCTGATGTTGTGGGCGACGTCACCCAGCCCTTGTACCAACCCCTTGAACAATTCGCGCCCGAACTGGTCATTCTCCCAAAGCGCCACGATTTTCTTGCCGGGATAGAAAGCCTGGATGTAGTTGGCGTAGATGCGCCCCTCCTCGCGATACGAAGGCTGCCAACCCATGGTCCATGGATAACGCGACGGCTCGCTGAGATCGTGATCGCCGGAAGCAACAAAAAGCTGGGGGATCTTCCGTTCGTTGAGATATTTCCGCACCGCCAGATTCCCCGGCGTGCCGAACGAACCGAACATCAACAGCACATTGTCGGTCTCGACCAGAATGCGCGTGAGATCCATGGCGTTGGAGGGATCCGACAGATCGTCGTAGGACATGAAGCGGATCTTGCGGCCATTGATGCCGCCGCGTTCGTTGATCATCTCGAAATAGGCGGCTTCCGCCTTGCCGATCTGGCCGAAAATCTCCAGCGCGCCACTGTACGGCATGACATTGCCGATGCGGATTTCGGTGTCGGTAACGCCCTGGTCGCGCACCTGCTGCGTGATGGCGCCGAGAGACGCCAGCGCGACGACGCCGGCCAGGATTGCTCGGATCAGGATAGCCATGGGAAGAGCTCGCACGACGGCAGCCGCCGCTGCCTGGTTTCAGTCCGGCCCGCGCTCATTCATTGATCCAGATCATAGCACTCGGACGGGATGCTGGCATCCCCTTCGTCAACCTTCCGATGGGCGGCGATGCGCCGCTACTGGTTCCGGATCATCATGCTGCGGAGGATCACGGAGGCCGTTACGATACCGATCGTGATCGCGGCGATTGCGCCTTAAGGTGAGCGTTCGAAGATCATCGCGCTTGTTCTGCCCTCTCGTGGCAGCATCAGGCCGGGCGTGAACCATGTCGACTTCGGGCCAGGATCCGACGTTCGCGGGAAATGCGCAAATCTCCTTTTTGCCTTTACCATCGCTTCAAGCCCGGCTTGCTAGGCTCATACACGCCTTCCCATGCAACCAGCGGGCCGCACGCATGAACAATAATTCGAGTTCGCCTGCCTTCGACGACCGTCAGCTTTGCCTCTGGCTCGCGACTCTTTCGCCCGCCGATCTGTCCGTAAATGAAGGCGCGGCGGCACGCCCCGGTAGCGCGATGGTCACGTCGGTGGGGAGCCACAATGATGTGTTGTGGTCGCAGATGGAACGCACAAACTGGACGCAACGGATCGCGGTCGACGACTTGCCCATGGCGCACCTAGCAAGCAGTTACACCTTCACTGAAACGGGCGCGCGCGCCGTAAAGACGGCACTTACTGAGCTTGTCACCCGAAAGGTGCAGCTTATGAGAAACGTCAAGGGCTTCGACGCTAGTGCGCCCGAACGCGTGAGGCAGCTGTGCGGCGTCTTCAGTTGGCTGGGCCTGAGAGCAATGTCCCAACTAACGCTTGCGCAGGAAGCGAAGCCCACGACCAGTGAAGCCCAGGCTCGGCAGCGTGACTGCATCCTGGCACTGGAAGAGATCCGCAAGGGTGTTTCAATGGCTGGACTGTACATAGCCGAGGCCATTTCGCGTGGTCCCGACAGCGAGGTTGGGCAGGACTGCCTCGAGCGGACCACCAAAGGCCTGCGCTATGCGGAACAATGTCTGACGGAATGGACGGCCGAGATGTACGCTGAGCGCCCCGGCAAGCCCTCACTGCTGTCCTGAGCCGATCAGCCCGCCAGCCACCAGGTCTGGATCGTCGCCGCGAAATTGTTCAGCCCGTGCAGCAGGATGGTCAGCCATGTCGAGCCGGTGCGGAAGCGCAAATAGCCGAACAGGAGGCCGATCGTCAGCACCTGGCAGAGGAAGAACCAGTCGTACTGCAGGTGCATCACGGTCCAGACGATCGACGACAGCAGGATCGCGCCGTAAGGGCCGAGCCTGGATTCCGACCAGCCGCGGTAGAGCCAGCCGCGCGCGAACAGCTCCTCCCAGAGCGGGGCGGCCACGGCGAAGGCGATCACCAATAGCCACAGCGCGCTGTGCTCCTGCGCCGATTTCAGCACGTCGCCCATGAAGCCCGGCGCCACCTCGCGGCCGGCGGCCCGGGACACCATGTCCCAAGCCCCCACCAGCACGACGAGCGCGACGATGCCGATGATCACGTTCTTCCACGATGTCCCGCGCAGCCCGAGGTAGTCGGCGAACGGGATCCGGGTCCGGCGGATCGCGAACCACAGCACCAGCAACACCATCGGCAGGCCGGCGAGGACCGAGAGCGAGATCGTCAGACCGTCGGCGACCACATGGGTGATGCCGGCGGTCGACACCTCCCCGCCCTGCGCGACGATGCGCCAGACGATGACCGTGACCTGGCCGACGAACATCGCGGCGAAGATCAGAAGGCCCCACAGCGCGGTGCCCCAGAATTTCCAGACCCGCGGGGGGAGCGGCGGCGGTTCGATCGCGGCAGTCGCGTCTTGCGGCGTGAGAGAATCCATCAGCGAACCTCGGCTCTATCAATTCGTCATGGCCGGGCTTGTCCCGGCCATCCACGTCTTTCCTTGCCCTGTCGAAGCAAAGACGTGGATGCCCGGCACAAGGCCGGGCATGACGGTGGTCAATGTGGTCATGGCAGCGCCCGCGCCAGCAGCGCGCGCTGATCGGCATCGGATAAGTCCACCGCGCCGTACATGCCGGCGTGGCGTTCGGCAAGCCGTGTCGCCGCGAACAGCTCGGCGTCTTTCGGCGAGACCTGGTTGAGCGCCGCGGTTGCCGCCAGGAGCGCCAGCTGCTCGACCCCAAGCCGCGCGACGCGCTCGCTGTCCGGCCGCCGGAACGACTGCCCGATCGAGGCAACAGCCTCAGCGGCGCCGGGCAGGCCCCTGGTCTCGTCGGCGAGCGCGCGCAGCACCGCGAGCGCGGCGTCGGCCTCGCGGCCGAGCGCGCGCAGCACGTCGAGGCACATCACGTTACCGGAGCCCTCCCAGATCGCGTTGACCGGCGACTCCCGGTAATGGCGCGCCAAAATGCCTTCCTCGACATAGCCATTGCCGCCGAGGCACTCCATCGCCTCATAGAGGAAGCCGGGCGCGCTCTTGCAGGTCCAGTATTTGATCGCCGGCGTCAGCAGCCGCATATAGGCGGCCTCGCCCGCATCGGCCGGCGCGCGATCGAAAGCACGGCAGAGCCGCATCACCAGCGCGATCGACGCCTCGACGTGCAGCGCCATGTCCGACAGCACCGCCTGCATCAGCGGCTGGTCGGCGAGATGCTTCTGGAACACGCTGCGGTGCCGCGCGTGATTGAGCGCATGCGCCAGCCCCGAGCGCATCAGCCCGGCGGAGGCGATCGCACAATCCTGCCGCGTCAGCTGCACCATCTGGATGATGGTGCGGATGCCCTTGCCCTCCTCGCCGATCAGCTCGGCATAAGCGCCGTGGAATTCGACCTCCGACGAGGCATTGGAGCGGTTGCCGAGCTTGTCCTTCAGGCGCTGGAAGTGGATCGCGTTGACCGTGCCGTCGGGCGCAAAGCGCGGCATGAAGAAACAGCTCAGCCCGTCCATCGTCTGCGCCAGCACCAGGAAGGCGTCGCACATCGGCGCCGACATGAACCATTTGTGCCCGGTGACGCGCCAGGCCTCGCCGTCGCGCTCGGCGCGCGTCATGTTGGCGCGCACATCCGTGCCGCCCTGCTTTTCCGTCATGCCCATGCCGAGCGTCATGCCGCGCTTGGTCCACCACGGCGCAAAGCTCGGGTCGTAGGCGCGCGTTCCGATGACCGGCATCGTCTTCGCCAGAATATCCGGCTGCGAGGCCAGCGCCGCGACCGAGGCGCGCGTCATCGTGATCGGGCAGAGATGGCCGGTCTCGACCTGGGAAGCGAGGTAGAACTTTGCTGCGCGCACCACCTCGGCCGCCCCGCCGCGCGGCCTGCCGTCGGCGCACCAGGTCGAGTTGTGCACGCCGGCATGTGCGGAGTGCGCCATCAGCTCGTGATAGGCCGGATGAAACTCGACTTCGTCGCGGCGATTGCCCCGGGCATCGAACAAGCGCAGTTTCGGCGTGTTCTCGTTGGCAACGCGGCCGCGCTCCGCCATGGCAGCGGATCCCCAATGCTTGCCGAAATCGGACAGCTCAGCCGTTGCCGCCGCTCCGCCATTGGCGGCAACCGCCGCGGCTAGCGGCGCGTCCACCGTGAACAGGTCGACATTTTCGAACGGCGGCGACTGGTTGAAGACGTCGTGGGTGGCAAACGGAGCCTGCGTCATGGTCTCCTCGGGAACTGGTCTATACGCATGCGGCCCGAACGACCGCCGTCCTCCGGCCGGGATCACGGACCAGCCGCGGCGCAATGGAATCGGAGGATCATAAGCCTGCGAGCCGGCGCGGGGCAGCGAAAAGTACGGGTCTGCTAGATGCTTCCATGCCTTAGATGCTTCCGTGCCTCGGCGCATGGCGGCCGAGCCAGCGGTCGACCCAGTCATTGACGCGGGTCCGGTTCGCCTCCTTCCTGGAAGCCTGGACAGGAAAGATGTCACCGCTGCTCAATTGCCGATCATCGGGATAGGCCGCCAACTGCAGGTTGGACTCGTGCGCGGCGCCGTCCACCGGCGAGATGTAGGCAAACCGGATCTCGATCTTGTGCTTGATGTCGGCGCCCTGCCATTTCGGATGATGGCGTGCCAGCAGCTCGGTAAGCTCGCAAGGCAACAGATCGGAGGTCGAGCTTCGCGACCCCTCGGTCTTCTCCATGTAGCATTGCTCCCTGACGCTGCTGACGCGCGCGTCGATCGGCCGGAAGTTCAGCCGCTTGTCGAGCTCGCCGTAGACATAGAAGCTCGCGACGGCGATAGCGATCAAACCGTAGAGGCCAAGGCGCATGGTTGTGCTTCCGTCCTGTCGAACCGTGGCGGTCAGATCGAACGCGTCTTGTCCGCCTTGGTCTTGGAGGCAAGGACAGGAAACACGTCCCCGGCGCGCAGCGGCTTGCCATTGGGGAAGTAGGACATCTGTAGGCTCGACTGGTGCGTGGCCCCGTCGACCGGCGAAACATAGACGACCTTCACCTCGATCTTGTGCTTCAGGTCATAGCCCTGCCACTTCGGATGTTCCTTGCGCAGCAACTCGGCGATTTCGCAGCGGGTCAGGTCGGAGGTCGACGTCGTCTTGGTGATGACGCCGCGCTCGACCTTTTCCAGATAGCATTGCTCGCTGACGCCGCTGATGCGGGCATCGACGCGCTGATAATTCGCGCTCTTGTCGTGTCGATCGTAAATCAAGACGCCGGCGACGCCGACGACAACAATTGCAATGGCTGCGAAACGCATGCTGCATGCTCCCGTGTTGCCCGCACTTCATACGGCCACAATTAAGGAGTGTTGAAAGCGCGCTCGGCTACTTTTGCGATGGCAAGCGTCGTCTTGCGAAAATGCTTCGGATTTGAGGAAAATCCTGCGCTAGAGCTTCGGCTCTGATTGAATCGGAATCGAAGCTCCAGTCTCTTGTTCTGACGCATTTTCTTCACGCGAACCGGTGTCCACTTCGCTCGAAAACGCGCTACCGCACCCGGACGATCGGGAAGTCGTAGGCCGGCCCGCCCGCCCCCGGCAGCGAAAAGTGCCACCATTCCTTGGCATAGTTCGCGAACCCCTGCCGGGTCATCGCCGCGACCAGCATGGTGCGCCAGCGTCTCTGCGCCGGCGTGATCGAGCTGGCCGCGGTGTGGGCCTTCACGTCGGAACAGTCGTAGCCGGTGCCCATGTCGACGCTGCCCTCCGGGGGCGCGCGGCGGCCGGCGCGGTGCAGTCGGCATAGTTCCTGGCCGGATCGGACTTGCGCGAATTGTCGGCGCGAAGATCGACCAGCGTGAGATCGACCGCGCCTCCGGTCGAATGCCCCGAATGGGTGGCGATGTAGCCGAGGCGGAACAGGTCCGCCTTCGAGAAAGCCGGGTTGTAGCGCCGCTCGGCGACCGTCTCCGTGCCGTTCTTCGCCCACGCCACCATGTCGGCGACGGCACGGGCCGGCCGGTAGCAATCGAACATCTTTAGCGACAGTCTTTGCCGGGCCAGTTCCTGCTGCACCGCCTTGAGCCGAAGCCCGACCTCGCGCTTCACCACGCATTCCGCCGCGCCATAGCCCGCGATCGGCCGCCCCATGAAATTGTTCGCGCTGGCGTAGCGGATGTCCTGGACGATGGTCGGGTCGATGTCGCGGAGGAACGCGAAGTCGCCGGGCAAGTTCTGAGCGAAGGCAGGCGAGACCGCCCCTGCGATCAACGCGATGGCCATCCATGCGATCACGACAATTTTCACGAGGTCTCGCTCCGGCGTCACGGCGGGGTATAGCCCGTCAGGAGGACGGCGTCGCTGCCGCTCCGCCTTTGCCCGGCCATCCACGTCTTGTTCCGGAAACCCCGCAAAAGCAAGGCGCGGATGTCCCGCGGCGAGCCCCGGCAGGACTGCCGAGAAGGCGGCGACATCTTACTCGGGGAAAACTCCCGCGAGCCCTCTTCGCGCTTGCCCCACCGGCCATCCGCGCCTATAGCTCTCGCTTTAATGACCCCATCATTGAAATCGACTTTTGTCCTCGGTCACCGGCATCTGCTGGGCATCGAGGGCCTTTCCGCTGACGACATCACGGGCCTGCTCGACCTCTCCGAGGAGTATGTCGAGCTCAACCGCCAGGTCGACAAGAAGCGCGCCAGCCTGCGCGGCCGTACCCAGGTCAATCTGTTCTTCGAGGCCTCGACCCGGACCCAGTCCTCGTTCGAGATCGCCGGAAAACGCCTGGGCGCCGACGTCATGAACATGTCGGTGTCATCGATGTCGACCCGCAAGGGCGAGACCCTGATGGACACCGCGGTGACGCTGAACGCGATGCATCCGGACATCCTGGTGGTACGCCACCACGCCTCCGGCGCGGTCGAGCTTCTGGCGCGCAAGGTTGACGGTTCCGTGATCAATGCCGGCGACGGCAGCCACGAGCACCCGACCCAGGCGCTGCTCGACGCGCTGACGATCCGCCGCAACAAGGGCCGGCTCGAGGGGCTGACGATCGCGATCTGCGGCGACGTGCTGCATTCGCGCGTGGCGCGCTCAAACATCTTCCTGCTCAACACGATGGGCGCGCGCGTCCGCGTGGTGGCCCCTTCCACCCTGCTGCCGCCCGGCATCGAGCGGATGGGCGTCGAGGTCGCGCGCGACATGCGCGAGGGGCTGAACGGCGCCGATATCGTGATGATGCTGCGGCTGCAGCGCGAACGCATGAACGGCTCCTTCGTACCGTCGTCGGGCGAGTACTTCCACTATTTCGGCCTCGACCAGAAGAAGCTCGGCTACGCCAAGCCGGATGCGCTGGTGATGCATCCTGGCCCGATGAACCGCGGTGTCGAGATCGACACCTTCGTCGCCGACGGCGCGCAGTCGCTGATCCGTGAACAAGTCGAAATGGGTGTGGCAGTGCGTATGGCGGTGCTCGAAGCACTCGCCCGCAACCTGCCGAACGCGTGATGCCATGCTGACCGACCGCCGCCCCATCCTGCTCGCCAACGCCCGCGTCATCGACCCGTCCCGCGACTTCGACGGTCCGGGCGACGTCCTGATCGCCGACGGCGTGATCCGTGACGCCAAGCGCGGCATCGGCGCCGCCGGCGTCCCCGAAGGCACCGACATCGTCAATTGCGCCGGCAAGATCGTGGCCCCCGGCCTGATCGACATGCGCGCCTTTGTCGGCGAGCCCGGCGCCAGCCATCGCGAGACCTTCGCCTCCGCCAGCCAGGCCGCCGCGGCCGGCGGCATCACCACCATCATCTGCCAGCCCGACACCTCTCCGGTGATCGACAATTCGGCGACCGTCGATTTCGTGCTGCGCCGCGCCCGCGACACCGCGATCGTCAACATCCATCCGATGGCGGCGCTGACCAAGGGCATGCAGGGCCAGGAGATGACCGAGATCGGCCTGCTCAAGGCCGCCGGCGCCGTCGCCTTCACCGACGGCGACCGTAGCGTCACCAACGCCCAGGTAATGCGGCGCGCGCTGACCTATGCCCGCGATTTCGACGCGCTGATCGTGCATCACACCGAGGACCCGCATCTGGTGGGCGAAGGCGTGATGAACGAGGGCGAATTCGCCACAAGGCTCGGCCTCGCCGGCATTCCGACCGCGGCCGAGTCGATCATGCTCGAGCGCGACATGCGGCTCGCGGGGCTCACCGGCGGCCGCTATCACGCGGCCTCGCTGACCTCGACCGAATCGCTGGAAATCCTCAAGCGCGCCCGCGACGCCGGCTACAATGTCTCGGCCTCGGTCTCGATCAACCACGTGACGCTGAACGAGAACGACATCGGCCCCTACCGCACCTTCCTCAAGCTGGCGCCGCCGCTGCGCACCGAGGAGGATCGCAAGGCGCTGGTCGCCGCGCTCGCCTCCGGGCTGATCGACGTCGTGATGAGCGACCACAATCCGCAGGACGTCGAGGTCAAGCGGCTGCCGTTCGCGGAAGCGGCGAGCGGCGCGGTCGGCCTGCAGACCATGCTGCCGGCGGCGCTGCGGCTGATCCACAATGGCGAGATGGACTTCAAGACGCTGATCCGGGCGATGTCGACGCGGCCGGCAGAATTGCTCGGCTTGCCCGGCGGCACGCTGCGCGCGGGCGCGCCGGCCGACGTCATCGTGATCGACGCCGACACGCCCTGGGTGCTCGACCGCGACGATCTCAAATCACTGTGCAAGAACACGCCCTTCGACGACGCCCGCTTCTCGGGCCGCGTGACGCGGACGATCGTCGGCGGACGGACCGTGTACGAGCACGTCTGAAACTGGGGTGGAACTCAGCGCGACGCGAGTTGCGACATCGCTTCCATCGTTGTGCCAACGACGATGGCCGCGACGTAAACGACAAAGAAAAACTGCTCCAGCCGCCTGCGAACAGAAGCCATGATAAGCTCCCTCATTACCAAGGCCATGGTGCGCATTTATGGTTAATATTTCATTGACGGCACGGCCCCATTCGGGCGGGACCGACCGAAGGAACCACCGCGATGTCTGCTGATGGCTTGCTGCCGGTCGCCTTCCTGATCGGCTACCTGCTGGGCTCGATCCCGTTCGGCATGGTGCTGACCAGGATGGCCGGCACGCAGGATCTGCGCACGGTCGGCTCGGGCAATATCGGCGCCACCAACGTGTTGCGCACCGGCCGCAAGGGCCTCGCCGCGGCGACTCTGCTCGGCGACATGTTGAAGGGCACCGTCGCCGTCATCATCGCAGGCACCATCGACGGCCCGAACGCGGCGATGCTGGCGGCGCTGGGGGCTTTCCTTGGCCACCTCTTCCCGGTCTGGCTCAAGTTTCGCGGCGGCAAGGGTGTCGCGACCTATCTCGGCGTGCTGCTCGGCCTGTTCTGGCCGGCGGCGCTGATCTTTGCCGTGATCTGGCTCGGCACCGCCTACACCACGCGCTACTCGTCGCTGTCGGCGCTGATCGCGGCGTTCGTGACGCCGCTGTTCCTGTGGTGGTTCGGCCACAACGCGCTCGCCTCGCTGTTCGCCGTGCTGACGCTGCTGCTGTTCTACATGCACCGCGAGAACATCCAGCGCCTGCAGGCCGGTACCGAAGGCAAGATCGGCGAGCGGAAGTAGCGCAGGCGCTACCGCTTCAGCGCGTCCTCGACAAAGCTCGCCGCCGCCAGCGCCTTCGCATCATCGCCAAAGCCCGCGATCACGGTGACGCCGACCGGCAATTCGCCTTCGGCGGTCAGCGTCGGCACGTTGACGCAGGGCACGCCCATCAAGGTCCAAAGCCGGTTGTAACGGGGATCGCCGGTCGACGCCAAACCCTTGGGCGCCGCGCCCGGCGCCGACAGCGTCACGAGCACGTCGACCTCGGTGAGAACAGCAGCCAGCGCCTGCCGCGCGCGCAGCGTGACGTCCATCGCCGCGTCGTACTCCGCCGGCGTGCCGCCCTGCTTTCGTCGAGCCGGCCGCGCAGCAGCGGCGGCATCGCATCGTAGTTCTGGCCGTATTCCCAGGCGAACGACTGATGCGCCTCGAACTCCTGCACCACCGGATGGATCCGCCAGGCTTCCGCGATGATCTCAGGCAGCGCGAGTTCGCGCACGGTCGCACCCGCCTGCTCCGCCGCGCGCGCCGCCTTCTGCAACGCCTCCGCGCCGGAAGGTTCCGGCGAACCGGCGAAGGCCTGCGTGACCACGCCGATGCGCGGCGCGGAAACCTTCGACGGCACCACCAGCTCAGGCCGCCTGGTCATCGCAGCGAGCCCCAGCGCGACATCACGCACGCCGGCGCCGAACAGCCCGACGGTGTCGAGCGTCCAGGAGAAGCATTTCACGCCGACGGTCGGCAGCAGCCGGTAGCTCGGCTTGATCGCGGCGACGCCGCAGAACGAGGCCGGCCGGATCACCGAACCGCCGGTCTGCGTGCCGAGCGCCAGCGGGATCATCCCGGCCGCGACCGCTGCGGCCGAGCCCGACGACGAGCCGCCCGGCGTGTGCGCGTGATTGTGCGGATTGAGCGTTGCGGTCGGATCGTTCGCCGCGAATGCCGTCGTCGTGGTCTTGCCGATGATGGTGGCGCCGGCCTGCTTCAGCGCCATCACGACCGGCGCGTCGGCGCGCGGCTGATGCCCGCGGTAGATCGCGGCGCCCATCTCGGTCGGGAGGTCGGCGGTATCGATGATGTCCTTGATGCCGACCGCAATCCCGCGCAACGGCCCGGCTTGTTGCGCGCGCGCCGTCTCGTCGAGGCGGACGAAGGCGCCGATGGTCTTGTCCTGCGCCGCGATGGCGTCCCGCGTCTGAGTGATGGCGGCATCGGTCGACATTTCGCCGGAGGCGATGCGGCGTTGGAGATCGGCAAGCGAAATCATCGGCGGACGTCCTGTTTCTTGATGGTTCTTGACGGTTTTTTGGCGGCTTCTTGCCACGCGCTTTTAGCGCGTCGCGCGCGGCTGCGCCAATGTCGCAGTTGATCACAATCTCAGGTTGGGCGAAGCTGCGGCCCGCATGCATGACCGCTCGCCAAGCCCCGCAAAACTCACCGACACCGAACGGCTCAACCGCCTGCGGCTGATCCGCTCCGACAATGTCGGCCCGCGCACCTTTGCATCGCTGCTCCGCCATTTTGGCGACGCGGCGCACGCGCTGGAACGCCTGCCCGATCTGGCGCGCCGCGGCGGCGCCTCGGGCCCCGGACGGATCTGCAGCGAGGCCGACGCCGCCGCAGAGCTCGCAACCTGCCGCAAATTCGGCATCGATCTCGTCGCACCGGAGGAAGCCCATTATCCGGCGCGGCTTGCCACCATCGACGACGCGCCGCCGCTGCTTGGTGTGCGCGGCGCGCGCGAGGCCCTGATGCGGCCGATGATCGCGATCGTCGGCTCCCGCAACGCCTCCGGCGCCGGGCTGAAATTTGCAGGCCAGCTTGCGCGCGATCTCGGCGATGCCGGCTTTGTCGTGATCTCCGGCCTCGCCCGCGGCATCGATCAGGCGGCGCACCGCGCCACCGTTGCGAGCGGCACAGTCGCCGTGCTGGCCGGCGGCCACGACAGGATCTACCCGCCGGAGCATGAGGATCTGCTGGCCGCCCTGCTCAAGCACGGCGCGGCGATCTCGGAGATGCCGCTCGGCCATGTGCCACGGGCGCGCGACTTCCCCCGCCGCAACCGCCTGATCTCGGGCGCCTCGCTCGGCGTCGTGATCGTCGAGGCCGCGCATCGCTCGGGCTCGCTGATCACGGCGCGGATGGCGGCCGAACAGGGCCGCGAAGTGTTCGCGGTGCCGGGCTCGCCGATCGATCCGCGCGCCGCCGGCGCCAACGATTTGATCAAGCAAGGTGCCACCTTGGTCACCGAAGCCGCCGACGTCATCAGCGCGGTGACGCCGATCATGGAGCGGCCGGTGATGCTTGGCGCGCGCGAGGACGACGAGCCGCTGGACTTTGCCACTGATAGCGGCGATCGCGCCCGCATCATCGATCTGCTCGGGCCGAGCCCGATCAGCCTCGACGATCTGATCCGGATGGCCGATGTGTCACCCGCCGTGGTCCGCGCGGTGCTGCTCGAGCTCGAACTCGCCGGCAAGCTCGAGCGCCACGGCGGCGGGCTGGTGTCGATGATTTGACGAGCTGAATATCTCGCTCGCGCAAACGCCTGTCCGTCATCCTGAGGAGCGCGCAGCGCGTCTCGAAGACGGCCCGACTGGTGGCCGTGCATCCTTCGAGACGCCTGCTACGCAGGCTCCTCCAGCGACAAAGGCGAAGCCTTTGCGCGGGGATGACGGGTCTACTTGTCCGAACGCGAAGGCTCCGAACTCAGCCTTCGCCATTCCGCGCATCGAAGTCGTTTCGCGCGCCCTCGATCTCCGGCAGATGCGCGAACGCCCATTCGCCGAGCGCCATCACAGGCACCGCCAGCCCGCGCCCGAGGTCGGTCAGTTCGTAGTCGACCCGCGGCGGAATGGTCGGAAATACCGTGCGCGTCACCAGGCCATCGCGCTCCAGCCCGCGCAGCGTCAAGGTCAGCATGCGCTGCGAGATGCCGTTGATCATCCGCTTCAGCTCGTTGAAGCGGCGCGGTCCATCGCGCAGCAACATGATGACCAGCACGCTCCATTTGTCGCCAACTCGCGACAGCACCGAGGCCACGCCGCGGCAGTCCTGATGCGTCCCGGGACCACGCGGCAGGCCGGTTTCGGCGGTTACATCGATGTGCTCGGGTTCCATTGGTGTGCTCGGGTTTCAAAAATGTGCGTTCTTGCGGAGATTTAAGACGGTCACTCATATAGCGCCAGTTACAAACCTATACCAAAGGTGACCTCAGCCATGAAACTTCTGCACATCGATTCCTCAGTCCTCGGCCCCCACTCCGTCAGCCGCCAGGTCTCCGCCGCCGCCGTCGAGCGGCTGCGCCAAGCCAATCCGGGCCTCGTCGTCAGCTATCGCGACCTCAGCCAGACCCCGCTCGCCCACCTCTCCGGCCTGCACCTCGCCGCCGGTCAGGGCGCCGCGCCGGACCCGTCGGTGCGCGACGACATCGCGACCGGCCAGGCCGTGCTGCACGAGTTCCTCGCGGCCGACATCGTCGTGATCGGCGCGCCCATGTACAATTTCACGATTCCGAGCCAGCTCAAGGCCTGGATCGACCGCATCCTCGTCGCGGGCAAGACCTTCAAATACGGCGCCGGCGGCGTCGAGGGACTGGCCGGCAACAAGCGCGTCATCATCGCGATCTCGCGCGGCGGATATTACGGCGCCGACACGCCGATGGCCGCGCTCGAGCACCTCGAGACCTATCTGCGCGGCGTGTTCGGCTTCATCGGCGTCAGGAATGTCGAGTTCATCCCCGCCGACGGCATCCAGGTCGGCCCCGAGCATCGCGAAAAGGCGGTTGCGGGCGCGCTGCAGGCCGCCGGCAACCTGAACGCCGCCTGATGTGATTCAAAGCGCCTGCCGTCGCTCGGCGGCGGCAGGCCGTTCAGGTGGAGAAACTCAGAACCAGACGCCCTGAATGCCGAGGATGACGGCGACCAGCGAGATCAACAGGCCGATGCCGGAAAACAGTGCGACCGCCACGAACTGTGACGTGTCCGAACTTTCCGAAGCGGACGAAACCGGGATCGACGTCGAAATGCGGGCTGCTTTCGGCATGGCGGCACTCCAAATGATTCCGTGGTGAAAAATTCCCCGCCCAATCAGGAGTCCGGGGAGTACGTCAAAGGTTCAATACACGCGATGATAGTCGCGCACGAAATCGGCCGGTGTGAAGCGCTTCACACCGGCCGTTCGTTACAATGAGAAACAAACCAGAGCGTTTTCGAGCGAAGTGGGTACCGGTTCGCGTGAAGAAAACGCGTCAGAATAAAACCAGAGCCCCGGTCCGATTTAATCGGAACGGAAAGACTCTATCCGCGATAGATCGGCGCGCCTGCGGGCGACGCCGTCGCGCCGCCATCGATGAACAGCTCCTGCCCCTGCACATGCGCAGCGTCGTCTGACGCCAGGAACAGCACGGTCTTCGAGATGTGATCGGGTTCGCCGATACGGCCGAGCGGCGTGGTCTTGCCGATCCGCTGCTCGAATGCCTTCTCGGCCTCGGGCGTCGCGATCGCCGCGCCCCAGATCGGGGTGCGCACCGCGCCCGGCGCCACCACATTGACGCGGATGTTGCGCGGCGAGAATTCTGACGCCATCACCCGCGCCATCGCGCGCACGCCGGCCTTGCTCGCGGCATAGGCCGAATAGCCGGGATTGCCGAGCACGGAAATCACCGAGCCGTTGAGAATGATCGATGCGCCGTCGTTGAGATAAGGCGCGACCGCCTGCACCGTGAAGAACACACCGGTGAGATTGGTGCGGATCACATTCTCGAAGGCGGCCAGCGTGGTGCCGCCGACCGGCGTCTGGCCGGGAATGCCGGCATTGGCGAACAGCACGTCATACTTGCCGAACTTCTCGGCGCCCTGCTTCACCGCGGCTTCCAGCGCCGCGACGTCGGTGGCATCGGCGGCCACCGCGAACGCGTTCGGCCCGAGCTCCTTGGCTGCCGCCGCAAGCGTCTCCTTGTTGCGCCCGGTGATGACGACCTTGGCGCCTTCGGCCACGAACAGCTTTGCTGTCGCGAGCCCGATGCCGCTGTTGCCGCCGGTGATCAACGCCGTCTTGTTCGCCAGTCTCATGTCCGCCTCCAGTTGGTTGCATTATTAAACTTCGTTGCCTAGCTAAGGCATACGGTTTAATATTGCAACCACACAAGGTCGTGATGGCCCAAATTCCTGGAGACAGTCGGTGAAACGAACCAGCCTTGCAGGCGACAGCTGTCCCGTCGCACGCGCGCTCGACGTGTTCGGCGACTGGTGGTCGCTGTTGATCATCCGCGACGCCAGCCTCGGCCGGCGCCGCTTCGGCGAATTCCAGGTGAGCCTCGGGCTTGCCAAGAACATCCTTGCCACACGGCTGCGCACGCTGGTCGAGCGCGGCATCCTGAAGACGGTCCCCGCCTCCGACGGCAGCGCCTATCAGGAGTATGTCCTGACGCCGAAGGGCCACGGCATCTTTCCGATCCTGGTCGCGCTGCGGCAATGGACCGAGGAATTCGACGAGCATCCGGACGAGATCGCGACCATCCTGGTCGACCGCGACAAGGGCAAGCCGGTGAAGAAGCTCGCGCTGTACTCGCAGGACGGACGCGTGCTCGGCGCCGCCGACACTGCGCTGAAGCCGCGGCCTGCTGCAAAGCGCGCGCGTCGCCTCGCGACTGCGTAGGATGGGTGTTGCCGGTACGACACGACGGGCAACTCAGCAAAACCTGTCAACCCTCGCGCGCGAAAATATTTCGCTTTATCCGAAGCGCACCTCGGTGTATGGTTTGCCCATCTCACCCGATCGAGGGGCGCTGCGCATCGTCACGGGTGTTGCGGTGAGATGCGGTGGACGCCAGGCGTGTGACTGACGAGAGCACGCAAGGCGGACGGTGAAATCGTGCAGGCCTGACGCCCTAGCGGCAGGTGTCTTTTCGCAGGACGTGAACGCGTCGTTGCGAAGACGGTGACAAAAAAGCCCAGTCTCGCCGGGGAGAGCACGTATAAGCCGTAACCCATCGCGCAGGGAAAGCCGGGTTGTTTCCGGTTACACCTGTGGTCCTACCCCCGTGCTTT